>NZ_PISP01000005.1 GCF_002834295.1 Rhodohalobacter barkolensis
CATAAGAAAAGTGTTTTGGTTATGAAAATTTTCAGATTTGCGGTATATCTTGCTTTTTATCACTTTAATTGCAGTGAATGGCAAAACCGGTTAAACACCAAACCGTTATGCCCACTTCAAAAAATCTAATTTCTTCCGGTTTTCATCGTTAATAATTACATTCAGGTAAACAAAACACTTTTCTTATGATTACCGATTTAAAAGAGATTGAAAATTCAGCGCTGAGTCTAAACAAAAAAGATAAAGCGCGTCTGGCTGATAAATTACTGCAAAGCATTCATGGCAAAATTGATCCTGAAATTGAACAGGCCTGGATTGATGAAGTCCAAAAGAGAAAAGAGTCACTTAAATCGGGCGAAGCTTCTCTTCATTCTGCTTCGGATGTCATTAATGAAGCAAGAAAACGACTTCAGAAGTGACAATTAAATTTCATTCGGAAGCCAAAAAAGAATTTTTTGAAGCAGCCGACTATTACGAGGAACAGGTCGTTGGCTTAGGTGATGTTTTTATTGATGAGGTAGAAAAAGTATTGGATGTAATCGAGCAGCAGCCAGCTTCGGGGACCAAAATCACAAAAACTGAACGAAGATTTTTAGTGTCGCGCTTTCCCTACGGAATTATCTACTCAGTTGAAGAAGATCAGATTACAATATTTGCTGTAATGAATTTAAAGCGTAAACCGGGGTACTGGAAATCTCGAACTTAAAACCTGTGAGTATAACCAGCGGTTCCCCGAGTGGTCGGGGCAGGCTGTGCGATCGGGTTGTGGTTGGTTGTCACTGGCTTTGATTCAGCCCCGCAGCAGAATTGCCAAACCGTTAAGTACCCTTCATTTATCTTGCAATAATTCCACACCCTTCTTAGTTTCATATAGAAACCATAACGGAACTAACTCTTATGCCTAGTATCACAGTCAAAAACATTCCCAAGGAAATTTATGATCGTGTCCGTGAGCAGGCCAACGCACACCATCGCAGTATCAACAGTGAAATTATTGTCTGTTTGGAGCAAGCTGTTAAACCTCAACAGGTTTCCACTGACGATATTTTGCAAGAAGCACGTCGATTGCGTAAAAAGGCAAAAGGAAGCCTCTCTTCCGAAGAGATTGAATCTGCTATTAATCAGGGTCGTCCATGATCGTAGTAGATACTAATATTCTTGCTCACTTCTGGCTGCCATCAGATTCAACGGATCTTTGTGACCTACTCTTCCAAAAAGATCCACAGTGGGTAGCCCCTATTCTTTGGAGAAGTGAATTTCGAAATGTAGTAACGCTGTATTTAAGAAAAGAGTTGATCGATTTAGCACAAGCATTGCTGATTATGGAGAAGGCTGAACTTCAAATGAAAGATCAACAGTTTCAGGTGAACTCAGTGCAAGTCCTTCATCATGTTAGTTACTCGACTTGTTCTTCCTACGATTGTGAATTTGTCAGCTTAGCCAAGGACCTTGATCTTGAACTTGTTACTATGGACAACCAAATTCTACAAGAGTTTCCAGACATAGCCAAACATCCAAAGAATGTAGTTGAGTCGTAAATTTGGTCAGGAACCTTACCCGCACATTTATTTGAATATACCTCTGCTTTTCTTTGCGTTCATATTTTTAAAACTCTTCTTTCGTTACTTGCTAATTGAAAATCAATCCGCGTGTCGGTTAAATCGCACGCCCTTACATTCCCAATAGACAATATTCAGATATCATCTTCAAAAGTAGACAGGTCTGAATGTGTGTCAAAAATTGCAAACAGCCTTGTTTGATTGGGGAGGTTTGTTAGATTAAGAAGTCGTTCACGATTAACTGATACTTTTCAATCTACATTTGTACTCAATGGCCTCATTCAAAATTTTACTGATAAACCTGATCGGTTTACTCTTCTTATTTGCTCCATTGGATCTGTTTTCTCAAACCTATGCCGACAGTTCTGCAGTTGCTCAGCTCGATTCCATTTTCAGCGACTGGGATTCTGAAACCAATCCCGGTTGCGCGGTTGGAGTTTCTCAGGAGGGACGTCCATTGGTGATGCGAGCCTACGGGATGGCTGACCTGGAAAATCCGACACCTAATACCCCCTCAACCATTTTTGAAGCAGGGTCAGTTTCCAAACAGTTTGTTTCCGCATCCATGATTCTACTGGCACTTGAAGGAGAGATTTCATTGGAGGGTGATGTCAGGGAGATCATTCCCGAACTCCCTGACTATGGAGAGACGATCACCTGGCGCCATCTGTTGAACCACACGTCAGGACTAAGAGACTGGGGAAGTGTAGCTTCCATTTCTGGTTGGGGACGATCTAACCGAACGCACAACCACGATCATGTTCTGGATATTGTGAGCCGGCAGTCACGGCTCAACTTACCGCCGGGTGAACGCTACTCCTACAGCAACACCGGCTACAACCTGATGGCAATTGCTATCGAGCGTATTACGGGTGAACCATTTGCTGATTATTCCAATAGTGAAATATTTGAACCGCTTGGAATGACCTCCACTCAGTGGCGGGACGACTACACCCGAATTGTTAAAGGCAGAAGTTCAGCCTATTCCGGTCAGGCCGGAGATGAGGAGTACACCATCAACCGGCCGATTGAAAATGTGCACGGAAATGGCGGTTTGCTTACAACAGTCGGTGACTTGCTGGCCTGGACGTATGCCATTCAATCCGGCTACTTCGGTGAGGAGTTTCATCAAGAACTTATCAAACAGGGAGTGCTCGAGAGTGGCAGAACCATCTCCTATGCATCGGCCGTACGTGTGGATGAAGATCACGGGTATCGTCAGATCACTCACACCGGCGCAACCAGCGGTTACAGAGCTTATCTGAGCATCTATCCGGAAGTAGATCTTTCTGTAGCTCTGCTGTGTAATGTGACCGGCGCCAGTCCGGGAAGTCTGGGCAGTGCTGTTTCGGAGGTTTTTCTTGAAGAGCGGGATGCTGATGAAACTCAACCTGAAAAAGGAATTGTTCAGCGGAGTGACGAGCAACTTAAAGAGTGGACCGGAATCTGGAGTGATCCGAGAAATTATCGGGCCACAGAAATTACGTGGGAAGATGGCGAACTGAGGTTAAATGGAAATACAACTCTCCATCCAATCTCCGGAACGGAAGTTCGAGTTGGCAGCTCAGAAACTCTCTATCGCTTTGTGGATCGCGGAGATGACCACCCACACATTCAGGTTGTTCGGGAAGGTTTTGAAGAGGAGGTTCTCAATCCTGAAAACTCTGCGGAAGAATTTGATGAATCTTGGACTGATTTTGCAGGAATTTATGCGAGTCCGGATGCAGAAACGGAAGTCCGAATTGAGCTGAAGGGAGATCAATTGGTGGCATACCGGCGTCCGGCTGAAATGTTTGAACTGGAGCCTGTTTACGAAAATACATATTTGGCTCAGGGTTGGGGTTTAGTCCGATTTGTAATGGATGAAAATGACGAGGTAAATGAATTTATCTACAGCAGTGGCAGGGTATATGATCTTCGGTTTGAAAGGAAATAATAAAGTCACGGAACTGATAAATGTTTTATAGTTCCGTGACTAAGAAACTAACCACATTCCGTGTTTTCGAAGTTACTGTCCCAACAAGCTTTCTCTCCGTTGTTATAATCAGGCGCGATCAGGTACCCTTCATTTGTGTCAGAATTCCATTCTATTTCAACCGTGGAATCCTCTTCTGCATTAAAATAAATAGCACTTTTTATATGTCCATCTTTTTCGAAATTGATAGTATCACCAAGATTTCCATTTCGGTTGGATAGAACCTCCAGCTGCAGATTGGCTTGGTTCTCGTCAGTGATATTCCAGCTTAATTCTGAAACAGGTTCTCCGTCATTCTCTCCAAGAAGCCGGTAGTAAGTCCAGGTACCGATTCGGTTTTCAGGTGACGTAATTCCGGTGAATAAAAGATAATTATCCAGTCCCAAGGCGGAATTTGTGACATAAAAGTCCCATACAACTTGTCCGTCAGACTGTTCAGATGCAGCTAATCGAACTTCCATATTTTGGTTTTGATGGCTTGATGAATAACTCCAGACCCACTCGTTATCTTCACTGAATTCGGGATCTGCCTGGGTTGCAGCAGTTAAAAGTACCTTGGGTATGGCAAGATTCAGATCAACAACAGTTTTCATCACAAATGCCCGGATGGCAGCATTTGAAAAATGGCTGAAGTGTTCATTTTCAGCTTCAAAATCTGAAGAACTGGTAAGCTGAGCCTCTTCCGTATCAAATGTTGAGAAGCTCATATCCATGGATTCGGTAGGAGGCAACTGCGGCGGTTCTTCTTCAAAACCGGAAATCGAATCCTGGCATCCTGCAAAGAGTGTCACTATTCCTGCAAAAAAAAGTGAAGCAAAAAGTATTTTTTTCAAGACCATATCGAAATAATTTGATGTTAGTTTTCTTATTAAATCATCTCCGGCGGAAAAATGTTCCACTATTATTTGAGGTCTTCTTGAATTTGTGAGTTGAAAGGTTGTAAAAACTGTTTGCTTTAACCCGCATTTATTCAATAATTACATCAGGCAAGAAAATAAATGAATCTATGGGCGACGAGCGAGTACATTTACCCGAATCGAAGGAGGAGTCTCAGCAATTTCTCAAATATCTGCTGCGTGATGTTCGTGCAATGGAAAAAATGCTGAACGAGGGATGGTTTGAGATCGACAATGTTCGGATTGGAGCGGAGCAGGAGGTCTGCCTGATTGATCAATATGCGAAACCGTCACCCATTGCCATGGAGTTGATGGAAAAATTAGGCGACAACGGTTTCACAACTGAACTTGCCCGATTCAACCTGGAAGCTAATCTGACTCCACAGCTTTTTGAAGGGAAATGTCTGAGCAATCTGGAGACTGAAATTCTTGAAAAGCTGGATCAAATTCGGGATGTCATGCGCGATTTTGATGGAGATGTAGCTCTTGCCGGCGTTTTGCCAACTATACGGAAGTCGGATCTGGACATCAAAAATCTGACTCCACTCCAGCGCTATCGCGCCCTGTGTGACGCCATTAATAAACTTCGCGGTGAAGAGTACGATTTACGTATTCAGGGTGCAGATGAACTTTTGATGCGATTCGACACACCGCTTCTTGAAGCATCGAACACAGGTTTTCAGGTGCATTTGCAGGTAAGCCCAAATGAGTTTGTGGAGAAGTACAATCTGGCTCAGGCTATCGCGGGTCCCGTTCTGGCATCGGCGGTAAATTCACCCCTACTTTTTGGTAAACGTTTGTGGAGTGAAACGAGAATCGCGCTGTTTCATCAATCGGTAGATACTCGAACAGTGGGAGACCATTTGAGGGATTCGAGTCCCAGGGTAACATTTGGAAATGACTGGATCAAAGAGAGCATTCTGGAGATTTATCGAGAAGACATTGCCAGATACCGGGTCATACTCAGTTCGAATGTAGATGAAGATGTTGAGAAACTGCTGGAGGAGGGAAAGGTCCCTCAACTCAGAGCTCTGCAGATTCATAATGGAACCGTTTATCGATGGAATCGACCCTGTTACGGAATCAGTGAAGGGAAACCGCATCTTAGGATTGAAAACCGGGTATTTCCGTCCGGACCTACGGTATCGGATGAAATTGCCAATGCCGCATTCTGGCTCGGACTGCTGAACGGCATGGGTCAACACTATCCAAACATCCATGAAAAGCTTGACTTTGACGATGTTCGGATGAACTTCTTTGCAGCATCAAAACTGGGTATGGATACAAAGTTCCGATGGATCAATGATAAACGCGTATCGGCTGTGGAGCTGATTACTGAGGAATTATTGCCTATTGCCAGGGAAGGTTTGGAAAATGCCGGTGTAGACAAAGGAGACATCTCCAGTTATCTCGATATAATTGAGGATCGTGCCGATTCGGGGCAAACAGGCAGCTTCTGGATGGTGAAATCGTATAATGAGCTTTCCAAGAAAGTATCGCGCGAGCAGGCGTTGACGGCTCTGACCAACGCAATGGTGAAAAATCAGAAAAAGGGCGAGCCGGTTCATCGCTGGGGGCTGGCCAAAGTTGATGATATGGAGAACTGGCAGCCTCATACACTGTTGGTTGAAGAGTTTATGACAACGGATCTTTTTACGGTGCAAAAAGACGACATTTTGGAACTGGTTGCGAATCTGATTGACTGGAGAAGAATCCGGTACGTGCCCGTTGAAGATGACAGCAAGCACCTTGTTGGGCTGATCACGATGAGAAAAGTTTTCAGAGACTATAACAATGTTATTCACGGCAAATCAAAAGAAAGTACATCAGTCGATGACATCATGATCAAAAATCCGATCACCATACATCCGGAAGCTTCAATTCTCCAGGCGATTGAAATTATGGATGAGCAGCAGATCGGGTGCCTGCCGGTGGTTAAGAATAACAGGCTGGTGGGTGTGATTACGGAACAAAATTATATGACGATTACCAAGCGTCTGCTCAGGGTGCTGGATAAAAAGAAATCACTAAATTCGTAGGTATGTAAAGACAAAAGGTCATGGGGCAGCAAAAACTTTCAATAGCAAAAAATCCTGAAAACAGGAAACACTTCTTAAAGCATCTTCTGCACGATGTGGAGGCTATTGAAAGAATGATGGAGCTGGGTCTTTTCGAGAAAGGGGTAGTTAGAATCGGTGCGGAACAAGAGTTCTGTCTGGTCGACAGTCATTTTAAACCCTCAAAAAATGCATCGAGTGTTCTCCAAATTATCAATGACGACCATTTTACTTCAGAACTTGCCAAGTACAATCTCGAAATCAACCTGGATCCTGTAGAAACCGGACCCGATTGTTTTGCAAAGGTGGAGATGCAGCTGAGGGTTCTTTTGGAACAAGCGGAAGATGCGGCTTCAAAACTGGACGAAAAGATTATTCTTACAGGTATTTTGCCATCGATCGATTTCAGGGCAGTTCAGATGGAATACCTTACGCCAAAGGAGAGATATAAAGCACTTGCGGATATTCTTTTTGAACTTCGGGGCGAAGAATTCGAGCTTTATATAGTCGGTGTGGATGAACTCATTCTCTCCCATAACAATATACTTTTTGAAGCCTGCAATACAAGTTTTCAGTGTCATTTACAGGTTGATCCAGGAAAATTCACGGATATGTACAATTGGGCTCAGATGATATCGGGTCCTGTTTTGTCGGTGGCGGCCAATTCACCACTGCTATTAGGTAAACAGCTTTGGGCAGAGACCAGAATTGCACTGTTCCAGCAAAGTATCGATACGCGCAGTAAGCTTTACAGTTTTCGTGAAAGAGAACAACGGGTAACCTTTGGTAACAGGTGGATTGAAGGTGTTGGCGATGTATTCAAAAATGATATCGCTCGTCATACACTTCTCTTTTCCACTCACATTGAAGAAGACTCCATGAGTATTCTGAATAATGGCGGAATTCCAAAACTTGAGGCACTGCAGCTGCACAACGGAACCATCTACAAATGGAACAGACCGTGTTACGGCATTACTAACGGGGTGCCGCATTTGCGAATAGAAAACCGGTATATTCCATCCGGACCTACAGAAACGGATGAAATGGCTAATCTTGCATTCTGGGTTGGATTAATGAGCAACATGCCTGAACATTTCGCAGGTAAATGGGAAGAGCATGCATTTGAGGATGCAAAAGAAAATTTTTACAAAGCGGCGATGTGGGGCATTCAAAGTGGTATGGTATGGGAAAATCGGCATCTTTCGGCAAAAAACCTGATACTTGATATACTGATTCCTGTAGCACGGGAAGGTTTGCAGAATTTAGGAGTAAATGAAAAGGATATTGAAAGATATTTGGGGGTTATAAAAAAGAAGGCGTCCAATTATCTTACCGGATCGAGATGGACAGTAAACAGCTACCGTAAACTCAAAAAAAAGCTGGGTCGTGAAGAGGCAACGATTGCCCTTACGGCTCTGATGCATGAGCGACGTAAAACAGGTGAGCCATCTTGCAATTGGAAAATTGCGTATCTGGAGGAGCTTGGCAAAATTAACATTCGCTATGATGTGGTGAGTAATGTAATGAGCACCGACCTGATTACAGTTCATGAAAATGATCTCGCCGAATTGGTTCTTAAAGTTATGGAGTGGAGAAAGATTCGCCATCTACCGGTTGAAAGCTCAAAAGGTGAACTAAAAGGAATTATTACAAAGAACCGTCTGATTAATTATCTTTCCAACAAAGAAAATGACCCACTCTCTATCGCATCGGATGTTATGGAGATAAATCCGGTGGTTATTAGTCCCAATGAGGATATTAAATACGCCATGCTTTTGATGCTGGATAAGAAAATAAGCTGCCTTCCTGTAGTTGAGAATAACCGGCTTGTTGGTATTATCACAGATAAAGACACCTTTGAGGTTTGGGAAAAGATAAAAAATACAGAATGATTCAGGATACAGAGACGCTAAAATCGAATGCTATTGGTTCGAAAAGAATTCAGCACGTGGGATCAGATTCATCCGAAGGTCCCATTGTTGTGTTGTTTGTAGGTCTCCACGGAAATGAAACCGCAGGCGTAAAAGCTGTAGATAGAGTAATCGGCAGTTTATTGAAAGAGAGTCATATCGTGAATGGTTCGCTGTATGCCATTACGGGAAATATGGAAGCTCTCTCCCAAGGTGTGAGATATGTTGACACAGATCTGAACAGATTATGGGAAAAATTCAATACCGAACAAGATTTCTCGCTTTCGAATCAACAGAATGAATCAACACCGGTTGAGCATCTGGAGAGCCTGAGCATAAAATCTGCGATTGAAGATATTCTTTCAAAACACAATCAGCATCATCAAGAAATTATTTTTGCCGATCTGCACACCACCTCTTCCGAAAGTTGCGCCTTTATATTATTGAACGATACCCTGGCCAACAGGTCAGTAGCCAGGAAATTTCCTGTACCTCAAATACTCGGGATTGAGGAGAGCATCCATGGTACGCTTTTAAGCTATATCAACAATCTGGGTTATCGCGCAATTGGATTTGAGGCCGGTGCACATACATCCAGGAATTCCGTAATTCGTAGTGAAGCGTTCATTATGCTTCTCTTGCACTACAATGATATGATAAAGCTCGAAGAGACTGAACTGAGTGAATATGAAACAAAAATCAGGGCATATTCAGATGTGCCAGACACCTATTTTGATATTCGATATCATCACATTATTGATGATTCTGAAACGTTCAGTATGATGCCGGGATTCAAAAATTTTGATCCTGTTGATATAGGTACGCCACTTGCTTATCACGATAATAAATTGGTCAAAGCCCCCGAAACGGGCAGAATTTTTATGCCGCTCTATCAGAAGAGAGGTAACGACGGGTTTTTAATTATCAAAAAAGTATCGCCTTTTTGGTTAACACTATCTGCCTGGCTCCGACAAAGTTTTATACACAGTATCTTAAAGTTTCTTCCCGGTGTCAGAAAAGTAGATCATCAGACGTTCGAGATCAATCGGGATGTGGCGATGTTTCTTGTTAAAAAAATCTTCCACCTATTGGGATATCGGGTTACGGAGAAGGACAGCAGTACTTTTGTGTGCTATCGTCGCTGAGAACTCTACTGCTTTAACTGAGCTCAGTTTCTGAATGCTTGAGTGGGTGCATGGGTGAGGATCCACTTTTTCCTTTTTGTAATTCACGGTATCTTCTTAATTCAAAGATCACTACATAATGTTTAAACCCTGATCATGTTAGATTTTCGATTTGTTGACGGTACGCGGCTAACCTCTGTCGTTGAAGCACTGATTTTTGCCAGCCCTGATCCAATTCCATGGGATAAACTATCTTCTATTATTCATGAAAGTGAAGAGGAGGTTGAACCGGATGAAAGGGTGATTGAACGTATAGTTGATCAGCTGAACAGCCGTTACGAGGAGAATGACCTGAGCTTCAGAATAGAAAAGACCGGCGGTGGATATACATTTGTAACTCAGCCACGATTCCATCCATGGCTCAGTATTTTTCAGCACGAAAATGCCTATCGAAAACTCTCTCAGTCGGCCATCGAAACACTGGCCATTGTAGCGTATCGCCAGCCTATAACAAAACCGGAAGTGGATCAGATTAGGGGCGTGGATTCGGGGTATATTTTACGGCAGCTTTTGGAAAAGATGCTGGTTAAAGTTTCAGGCCGTGCCGATTCTCCGGGAAAACCGCTGCTCTATAAAACCACCGACTATTTTCTGAAGCATTTTGGGATCAACTCCGTGACGGAACTTCCAAAACCTCGCGAAATTGACGAAATCCTGAAGGATGACGACATGGCTGAACACCGCAGATTGCTGATGGAGCGGCAAATGGAGATTGATGAAAGCGATGAGGCCGATGAGATTCTGGAAGAGTTTCTGGAGAAGTTTAATGAAGATGATGAGTCACCCAATGATAATGGAGGGCAAACAACAGATGATCAAGAGGGTGAATCAGATGAGGTAAGTGGTGAGCAGGATGAGCCAAAACAGGGGGATTGAAATTGTCATTGAAAAGTGTGTATTTTAGTACACACTAAAATCAAGACTCAAACATAAAATCCTTGTCTGAAAAAAGTATCACAGCATCAGTTCTGTGGGATCGGTTTGGCATCAGTGTTTCTGTAATCTGTGCCATTCATTGCCTTTTTGTACCTATAATTGCTGCGCTGTTGCCACTGACATCGTTATCACCTGTACTGCACGATTGGGCTCATCCGGTATTTATTCTTTTAATTGCCCCGACGATATACTATGCATCCCGAAGAAGTCACTACGACTCTAAAATTGTTCGCTATCTTGGGGCCGGCTTCTTGCTAATCACTTTCGGGTGGCTTCTCGGCCACTTCTGGATTGGGTATTGGTTCGAAACTACGACAACATTTATAGGAAGTATACTTCTGATAGTGGGGCACTGGAAAAATTATAAGCACCATCGAACCTGTAAGGTTGCATCACATAAACATCACCCGGTTGCTGAGGAAGAAAATAAAATACATTCATCATGAAAAGACTCAATTTCACACTGGATAATTCAACCGTTGAACTGCTGAGTAAACTTGCTGATAAATTTTATGAGGGCAATAAGTCTCAGACAGTACGTGCTGCCCTCGAAAGTTTAGCAACACATCAAAATCATGACGGATGGGTAATCAGCGGGTATACGCCTATAAAAACTGATCATGAAGTGAATTGCCACACTTGCGGTACATCGAAACATGAGGGAGAGATTCTGTTTAAGCCGGTTTTTGAGAGAGGAAGCAGTCCGAAGGCCATTCGTGAAATTCCAAGCGAGGAGTGGGTTGAGTGCTCGGTTTGTGTTGAGAGTCAACCCTAATAACTTATGTCCAGAATTACCTGATATGAGATCGTCGTAGGTATAACTTGGTGACGCACTTGAAAGGCATAATTGATTAACCGTAATTGTGAAGGCCGTCAAAAAATCCAAAAGGTAATTGCAGATTTTTTGAGAACATCGGGTAAATAGCATCTGGTGGGATGTACTTGACAGGTAGATTGTGAGGGTCCGGATCATTCTTCGAAGTAGTAATTGAACTGCTTTATATGCGATGTATGAAGATAAAGCAGGAAAGTCATTAAAAACATCGGCAAATAATTCATCTAAAAATTATGAGCATGTACTCTATTGACGACGTAATCCAAAAAATGGATGCAATTGTTGAACAGTGCAGCCGGGAAAATCTCCGTGCCGGTTATTTTGCCGTACTGTACCGGCTTGTAACGATTTGCATCAAAGAGGAGATTGAGGCCGGTAATTTTGATGACAACGAGCGAATGGAAAAATTAGATACCATTTTCGCTCAGCGTTTTTTTGATGCGTTTGATGCATACTATAACGATTCAGGAGATGAGTTAACTCAAAGCTGGCACCGGGCATTTGAAGCGGCTGAATCAAATCGATTTATCATAATGCAGCATCTGCTTCTTGGTATAAATGCCCACATCAATCTGGACCTTGGAATTGCAGCCGCACAGACGGTGGAGAGTGAAAACCTGGAAATCATTCACAATGATTACAACCGGATCAACGCCATTCTTGCCTCACTTGTGGACGATGTTACCTCGAATATAAGCGGGATCTCTCTATTCTTTGGTCCGATGATTCGTTTAGCTCATGGAGCTGATGAGATGTTGGTCAATTTCAGCATTGTTGTTGCTCGGGATGGTGCCTGGGAATTTGCACATAAATATCTAACAGCAGAGGATAAAGAACTCGCCATCCAAAAAAGGGATGCTAAAATCGCTGACCTGGCAAAACGCCTTACTCAAACCGGGCCGTTTGTTTCTTTCATCATCAAGATCATTCGATGGGGAGAATTCCGTTCGCTGCAAACCAATCTGGTTCGTATGATCTGATGGGTAGGGCTTTTCTTATAGTCCGATAAATCATTGTTGACTTATCATCACTTCTACTCCCAATCTAAATGGTATGGTTTTATTTCTATGTTGTAAATTGATTTGGATAACTATAAATTTAGTCTTGACTAAAAATTAAGTTATTCAAATAAATACATAGTTATGAGCAGCAACCATAAGATGAATTTTACTGTTTCTGTAATGATCTTTATTGTCAATATTATTCTTTTATCAGGGATAGAAATATCGGAAGCAAACCCTGTAGATTTAGATTTGTCTGGGAAAATTGTGGAAGAGTCTACTTCAGAGCCAATCCCCGGTGCCACTGTAATTTTGGCGGAGGATGATTTGGGAATTTCGGCGGATAGAAATGGAGAATTTGAATTTACGGATTTGGAGGAGGGTGTTTATACCCTAATCATATCTTCAGTTGGTTTTAAAACCGTAAACCGTAAGGTTGAATTTCCTGCGGAGAATAATCTTCTGATTGAGATGGAAATCGAGACTATACAGTCTGATGACGTAATCGTAACCAGCTCTCCAATTGGCCGAAATATTCAATATCAACCGGCACAATCGTTGAATGCGGAGATGCTTCAGCAAAAAGCTGCTCCCAGCCTCGGTGAAATTCTGGACGGAACTCCGGGAGTGACAACTCGATCATTTGGCTCTGCGCCTGCACGTCCGGTTATTCGGGGATTTGACGGTGACCGGGTGCTGGTGATGCAGAACGGAGAGAGGATGGGAGATCTTTCTGGAACGGCGGTCGATCACGCCGTGGCTCTTGATCCGCTGGCGATGGATCGGGTGGAGGTAATTCGGGGACCGGCCAGCTTGCTCTACGGTTCAAGTGCAATCGGGGGAGTGGTGAATATGTTTAGTAACGATATGCCGCGAGAATGGGAAAACGGTACATCATCTTCAATGGCCAGCCACGCTTCAACGGTGAACAAAATGGGGGCTGGTCTTCTTCGCACACAATACGGTACGGATCGTTTTGCAGTAACAGGCCGAATGATTTACCGGGATGGTGGCGACCTCAGTACACCCGATGGCAGACTTTCGGATACTGCAATACAGAATATCAGTTTTGGCGGTGGCGTCGGCTACCGAATCGGTGACTTTGAAACCGGTCTGTCCATATCGGGAATGGACTACACCTATGGCTTACCGGAATCGATTGATGACCCAAATGAATCCATTGAGATACGAATGAACCGCACAAATTTTCAAAGTATCTCTACAATGAAGTTGAGCCGGTTTATTGATCATGCCGAGCTGCGTCTTCATATCAGCGATTACAAACATGATGAATTTGAAATAGGGAGACAGGACGAGGAGATCACGGAGAATATTGGGATCTCATTTGCACAGCAATCGTTAAGCAGTTCGCTGGTGTTGAGGCACCGGCCGGTTGGAAAACTGGAGGGAGCAGTTGGCCTGAGTTTTAACTACTCAGAAATTGAAGTGGGTGGAGGGGATGCCCTTACTCCCAATGCCAACGGCTATTTTGTTGCAGGGTATCTCTATGAAGAGCTGAGTCTTACCAATTCTCTGACTTTGAAAGCCGGTACTCGTCTGGAGTTTAAAGAGACGTTTGTGACAACCAACGAACTTTTTACCAATGCAGCTGATTTTGAGAATCGAACAGATCTGATCGTATCAGGTGCAGTGGGGCTGAATTATTCTCCGTCATCCAATTGGACTGCCGGTCTGCAATTTGCAAGAGCCTACCGTACTCCAACCATTGAGGAGCTCTACTCCTTTGCACCTCATGCCGCAGCCGGTTCATTTGATATTGGGGATGCATCGCTGAAGAATGAATTCAGTTTAGGTGCGGATACTTTTGTTGAGTACAGTTCAAACCGTGTATCCGGACAGTTTTCACTCTTCGCCAACAAAATTGATCATTTTGTGGACTTTTCGCCGACAAGAGAGACGCACCAACCTTCCGGACTTCCGGTTTTTGAGTACCGGTCAAAGGATGCGTTGATGTACGGTTTTGAATTTACTACCGATATGCGTCTTTCAGATAACTGGATCGCGAGTCTGGGGTTTGATTACGTGAGAGGACGGGAGCGATCGGGAGACCGGGACAACCTCACGTTTATTCCACCGTTCAGAACAAGTATTGAGGTGAAGTACGACAATGGATCATTCTATGCAGGGCCACGTGTCAGAGTTGTGAATAAGCAGAAGAAGGTCGCTCCGAATGAAGAACCCACGGATGGATATCTTCTGATTGGGGCAGATGCCGGGTATCGCTTTGGGAAAGGCTTAACGTTTAGTTTGCGCCTCGACAATCTTTTGAATGAGCGATACCGCGATCACCTGAGCCGGGTTGAAAACCGCGACGCTCCCATGCCGGGCCGAAATCTGAATGTGATGTTACGATGGGAGTTTTGATATAGTTATTAATACCCAACCCTCCAAGGGTTTGGAACCCTTGGAGGGTTTCTAAAAGTGTTTGATATCAAAAAATTATATTGTTGATTGATTTTGAATGATAGCAGTACGATCAACATCGACTACGAAACCATAACTGTATGGTAAAATTGAGATCGTTATTTTTCATATATAACTCAAAATTCAATCCTGCTCTAATATGAAAACTGTCATCCGAGTAATCATCTCAGCTCTGTTTTTCCAGCTTTTACTATTTACGAATCCGGTCTTTTCTCAGCAGTGGACTGCCGCTCCTGAAATCATCGGAGAGGGATCGGATGATGATACAGTAATAGGTCGCGTTTTCCACGATGCCAATAAAAACGGGTTGTTGGATCAAGGTGAAAAGGGAGTTGAAGGAGTACTGGTCTCAAATGGAGTGGATTGGGTGAGTACCGACGATGAAGGTGGATATGAAATCAATGTCAAAGATGATATGAACCTGGCCATTGTACAACCTTCAGGGTGGCGGGTTCCAACCGACGAGCGGATGGTGCCCCAGTTTTTTTATATCTACAAAGAAGGAGGTACGGGTTATGATATGAGATTTGGCGGGCTGCCCGATACAGGCCCGGCCCCGGCAGAGGTTAATTTTCCGCTCACCCGTGAAAATACAGCCGACGATTCGTTTACCTGCGCTGTGTTGGGCGACTCTCAGGCCTACTCCAATGAACAGGTGAGCTGGCTTCGAGATGGTGTGATAGCGGATGTTGTAGATGCAGGACTGACGCCGGAAGATTGCATGATCTATCTCGGTGATGTTGTAGGCGACGACCTGGGACTGCTCGATCGGATCCTGAATATTTCGTCAGTAACGGGCCTGCCCCAATGGATGGTGATCGGAAATCACGATATCGACTTTGATGCGCGTACGAACGAAGATAAATCAGACAGCTGGCGTCGGATTTACGGGCCTAACTATTATGCGTTTGAAAAAGGTGAGGTTCTGTTTGTTGCACTGGATAACGTCTACTATCCATGCGGAGAAGAGTCTGTGGCGGCCGGTCGGATGAATTGTGCGGAAGATCGCGGGCCAAGCTACAACGGACGGCTAACCGAGGAGCAGTTTGCCTGGCTTGAGGGTCTGGTAGATCGCACACCGGAGGATCGTCTGATCGTATTGATGCACCACATCCCTTTTGTGTCATTTGTGGATGCGACAAGCGGACAGCACCAAACGGACGAACTTCATCGCATACATGATATTGTAGAGGGACGAAAGGCGCTCTCATTGTCAGGCCACACGCACGAACTGGAAAATTTGTCGCCCGGAGAGATCTTTGAAGGCTGGACTGAGCAGACCGGTATTGGTCCGTTGCCGTTTCGTCACATCATTGCTGGTGCAGCATCCGGTGCCTGGTACCGCGGTGATTTTAACGTGGATGGCGTACCCATGGCACTCCAGCGACTGGGCGCACCGATGGGATATCTGAACCTGGATTTTGAGGGGCCAGATTACAAAGAGACTTATATCGGTACCGGATTGAGCCGGGATCGTGGCCAGTGGATCGGCGTAAACACTCCCGGTTTTCGTCACTGGTTCAGCACTATTATGGATTGGGTTGGTCAGGACCGCAGCGAGAGGAACGAGGTGCCGCCGTACTCCATCAATGACTTGCCGGACACTAAAATCCTGACCCCGGAAGATTTTGAAGAGGGTGTATGGCTGACAGCCAACGTTTGGGCCGGTTCTGCAGAAACACGAGTGGTTGCTGAGCTTCCCGACGGCACCGAACTCGAACTTACCCGTACCCAGGAAGGGGAGGGTGAAGGCGTTCGGACCGGTGCCGAATACGCTGATCCATTTGTAGTGGCACGCCAGCTATCGGTAGCGAGATTTGCATTTGAAAGTCAGCTTGGAGAGGAGAGAGCACAGGGTTTTGAGTTATTTCAGGGTTCACGATTTGGTCCGGCGCCGCCTCAGCCACAGGGATCCATCGCCGACCGAAATATGCACCTCTGGCGGGCAGACCTTCCTGAACTTCCAAATGGCGTACATTCCATCCGCATAACCAGCACCGACCGCCATGGCAGAACCTTCACCGATACCATAACACTCGAAGTAATGGACATGCTCCCGCCAAAATACTGGCGCCATGAGCTATGGGAGTGAGGGAATTTCTACCTATGGCATGCAGGCAGATGCAGTATTGAATCAGGCTCAGCCTGAAACTTCGTTCGATAATGAGTTTGTTCACGAATTTATAGTATCATCTCAGACCGGCGAAGAATCGAAAATTGATGAAGGAAGTAATCGCTCAATGAATTCAAGTATTGATTATTCAATCGTAAGGATCCTGAATGGTGAATCGAAGGGTGAAAAGAATTCGTCCGAAAGTTTTATTTGTATGCCTAAAGCCCCCGCCCAAAATTTTGATTTCTCGACGACTCAAAAACATCAAAGATTATCTATTCCAATTTTCATATTTATCCGATAAGTTACCTACTAACACAATTTTATTTTAAGAAGCTTGCCTTACATAGTGCTGCTTCCAAATCACAACTTAAAGATTGATTTGTATGATGAAGTCATCCTCCCATCTATTCACACCCATCATAGCATTTTTGTTTCTGCTAACAGCCTGTGCAACTCCACAGCAGGCAACGGTACCGGCCCAGGAGTCATCGGTTCAGGAATCCGAGGTTCAGGATACTACTGAAACTCTTTTGCCGGAGTTTGAGCCGGTCGAGTCCTCTATCTTGGATAATGGCCGGATGTGGACCTTCGAATATGCACCTGTTGATTATTTTGCTGAAACCTATGAGTTCGATCCTGACGAAGCATGGTTTGAACACGCCCGTATGAGCGCTGTTCGTATTCCCGGTTGTTCCGGTTCGTTCGTATCAGATATGGGATTGGTCATGACCAATCACCACTGTGGTCGAAATCAAACCACTCAAATTGCACTGGAGGGTGAGAATACACTCGACAATGGTTTTTACGCACCCACGCTTTCTGATGAACGTAAAATCGAGGATTATTATGTGGATCAACTGGTAGAGATCCGTGATGTTACAGACCGAATTCTTGAAGAAGTAGATGCGGTTCCGGCAGATATGCAGGCAGCAGCACGACAGGAGGCGATCAACCGGGTGCAGGCCGAAATAAGTGAAGAGGTTTCTGATAATGGTGACCGGCAGGTACAGGTTGTTTCGCTTTTTAATGGCGGACGCTACTCCGCTTATATCTTTCGACGCTTCACCGATATCCGTATGGTGATGGCTCCGGAACTACAAATCGGTTATTTCGGGGGTGATTCAGACAATTTTACCTACCCTCGCTATAACCTGGATATGACATTTTTCCGTGTTTATGTGGATGACGAGCCCTATGAACCTGAATTCTACTTTCCGTTCGCCGAAGACGGTGTTGAAGAAGGAGATGGCGTATTTATGATTGGTAATCCCGGAAGGACGACCCGTCTTAATACTGTAGCTCAGCTTGCTTACACCGGCACGTACGACCTTCCGTTTCGTACAAGCCTGTTCACACGAATTATAGAAGGTCTGGAGGCATATTTTGAATACGATTCGTCCACTCCGGAGGCACAGCAGCTAAGAAATACCATTTTCGGCCTAAAGAACTCCCAAAAACTTATGGGAGGGCAAATTATGGCTCATAATGATGAGTACCTGATGGGCCGGCGGGTTGATAACGAACAGAATTTTATTGAGGCTTTGAATGATTCATCCGAGTTGCGGGATACCTACATTCCAATTATTGAACGGATTGCTGAGATACAAGAGGAAAAAGCTGCCCTTGCCCCGTATTCTCAGTTATCACTGGGTCTCTCACCGAACTCTTTTGCTTCTGCTGCATTGCTGCAACGAGCCTATTTGTACGCTATGATGGATCGCATAGAGGATGATGAAGAAAGAAAATCAGCCTTAATGAACCAGATTCAAAGCATTGGCGACAAACCTCCGTATCTTGAAAAACAGTTAATTATTTCCCATTTGAACTTTCTTGCTGACGGACTTGGTGCTGATCATCCATACTTAATGGAGATCACAAATGGACAGGATTATGAAACCGTTGCCGACCGGTTGATTGAAAATTCCGGGTTTGCCTCATCCGAACAAACAGCGGTACTACTTGATAATCCCGAGACCGCAGCATCAGATCCGGCTGTATCTTATTTCAGAACATTTGGCGATCCTCTGTTTGAGAATTCCGAGCGCATGCGGGAACTATCACAGGAAGAAGATGAGCTTCAGACACGGCTTGGCCGGGGGTGGTTTGCTGTTTACGGAACTAGCATCCCGCCAGATGCAACATTCTCTCCCAGAATTCAGGATGGTGTTGTAGCCGGTTATGAGTATAACGGAACTGTAGCTCCAGCCTACACAACGTTTTATGGTATGTACGATCGCTATCATTCACATACAGATGAATCTGAATGGGACTTGCCAGAACGCTGGGCCACCCCTACTTCCACAATGGATCTTTCCACACCTGTTAATTTTGTATCCACGAATGATATCATTGGCGGGAATTCGGGTTCACCTGTTGTGAATATCAATCTGGAGGTTGTTGGACTGGCTTTCGATGGTAACGTGGAGAGTATGGGGTCAAGCACATTTATTCTTGATGATCGCAGTGCACGTGCCGTATCTGTTGATGTGCGAGGAATGCTTGAGGCACTCCGGCATGTCTATGATGCATCACGAATTGTGGAAGAGTTGGAAAGCTCCAGAGATTGATAATCAATCAACGGTTCTTAAGATGTTATTAAATTAGCTTTCAATAAGGCCTGGGGGATCTTCTCCCCGGGCTTTTTTATTATGCAGGCCACTTTCCATCAAGGTATTTGTATACTGAGTGTAGTAGATTGTAAAGAACTATTCGGATTGAGAAATTCTTTAACATTCACTCTAAGTATTTTCTGCGAAACCAACAGCGACATCAAAGTATATTTTTGGTAGTTACTTACAGATAGAACAAGGGTGTATGAATATTTTGTCTCCTTTTATAGGTTAATAATTTTCAAGCATGAAATGTCCCACCGGAAAAAATCAATACTCCACACAGTTCCTGGCAGAAACTTCCCTGATTGATATTCATATCCATCGCAATTTCAAACCGGATCAGGGGCCGCAAAACGTGTACCAGTGTGAATTTTGCGGAGAGTGGCATCTGACCAGCAAATCTCCAAAACGTAATGAGCGTTTGCAGGAGATGATCGACTCCGGTGAACTGCTTCGGTTACAGCAGGCAAGGCAATGGGAGTAAGTCTGTCTGGAAATAAGTGATGATTTTAACCTAAGATTCGACAGTTCAATCTTTCCGTGTCATCAGAACGTAAATCCCAACAGGATTGAAATTGCAGTGTTTCGATTGGGCCTTGAAAATTCACTGTTACTTAAGAAATTGAAACCTGAATCATAAATTTCTGATAAACCCCGACTGAACCGAAGTTCGAGGCTTATTCTTTCAGATAGAGAGGGAGCCTTCAATTCCAACCCACCAAGGAGGCCGATTTCTACATTGTCCGTCATGTCTGCCAAGTCTATATCACGGGAAGACTCTGAAAACTTTGAGCGGATCAAAAATGAAACAGAGGGTCCGGTAAAGAATTTTGTCTGAAGTTGCTTGAATACGTCCGGCGAATATGCAAGTAGCAGCGGTACTTTGATATAATCTGTACGATATGTTCCTGTATATACAATGTCATCGGATTGAAAGCTTGATTTTGAACCGTTCTGGTAATAGAAAACTTCAGGCTGAAAGCTGAAAGGTGTGTTTCCCAAAGGTACATTGGTAAAAGCTCCAATTCGAAAAGTGGCAATGGCATCAGTTTCAAAATCGGAATCGTAATGAGTTGTGAAATTCATTCCTCCCTTCAGGCCGTAAGAAACATCTTGTGCCTGAACGTCTATGGATGTGAACCCAATAATTAGCAGCAGAGTTATGAAGGAGAGAGTCAGTTGAGTAATTTCGTAGACAGTTTTGACCATGATGATAAATTGGGTTTCTGATGAATGATAATGTTGTTATTCAAAAATTTTCACACACTATCCTGTTAATAAAGAGTATATGAAAAAAAAAAAAAATAAATAGAAACGGCTGATTGAGAGGGTCGATTCAGGAGAAATGAGGCGTGAACAACGAGCCGGGCGGTGGGAGTGAGTCTTTTTGGTTGACAGAAAATTTGACTGATAGGTTGGAATTTATCGTAGGGGATAACTTGTAGTTTTTAAATATAGTTGATAATAGTGCGTTATAGAACGCTCTTACCGATCAGAAGGTTACATCAACTAAGAATAACTCATCAATAAACCATTGAAAATCGACCGATCCTCTTTCCGTCAGTACATGAAAATCCTGGCGTATGTTAAGCCTTATAAAAAGAAGCTGATCGTTGCTTTAATAGCATCTGTCTTGGCAACGCTTGTCTGGCTGGCAGTGCCCCTGGGTTTACGTGAGCTGCTGGATGCCGTGTTTGATGATGGTGATATGGCACTTCTTAACCGGGTTACAGGTGTACTCATCGGACTCTTCATTTCGCAAGCACTGCTTGGTTTCTGGGGAAGCTATTCGCTGGATTGGATCGGCGAAAAAATTGTCGCAGACCTGAGGAAAAACCTTTATGAACATCTTAATCGGCTGAGTCTCAAATTTTACTCCAATCAGCGTCTGGGAGAAATCACATCCCGTCTCACAAATGATGTGGCCGCCATCCGGGATGCCGTTACCGGTACACTGTCTGAAGGGCTTACACAAAGTATCAACCTGGTGGGTTCCGTTGTTTTAATGGTTTATCTAAACTGGAGGTTAAGCCTGATAATCTTTGTTACAGTACCCGTTATTACGCTGGCTGTTCGGTATTTTGGTCAGCTGATTAGAAAGCTATCCCGCGATGTTCAGGATCGGTTGGCAGATACTACAGCAATTGCAGAAGAGGCACTTGGGGCAATCGAATCCGTTAAGTCTTTTGCACGTGAACCATACGAAGTTGGCCGATATAACACCGGAGTGGATACCCTATTTGATACGGCCCGGAAAAAAGTGCTGTTCAGCAATCTGTTTTGGTCATCGGTAGGCGTTGTTTTTATGAGCACAATGATTGTCATTTTTTGGTATGGTGGAACCGAGGTGCTGGCCGGCCGACTCTCTGCCGGTGATCTGGTTGCGTTCATCTTTTTTGCTTTCAACATTGGGCGGTCGATGGGGGGAATGTCGAGGGTTTATACCGTTTTTAGTAGTGCTGTAGGTGCGTCGGAGCGTATCTTTGGCTTGATGGAAGAGCAACCGGATGTTGAGGACCATCCCGACGCAGTGGAGTTGAGGGATGTAAAAGGAGCCGTTTCATTTGAAGATGTTTCCTTTCACTACGAGGAGAATCAACCCGTACTTCGCGATATAAACTTTTCATGCAAACCGGGCGATATTGTTGCATTGGTGGGCCCAAGCGGGGCAGGAAAAACCACACTGCTCAAACTCATTCCACGATTTTATGACGTGCAGAAAGGAACAATACGATTTGATGGTACGGATATCTCAACAGTAACGCAGCAGTCACTTAGAAATCAGATAGCGATTGTTCCACAGGATATCCAGCTATTTGGCAGCACCATTCGGGAAAACATCAGATACGGCAGACTGGATGCAACAGATCGGGAAGTGGAAGATGCAGCGAAATTTGCGCAGGCACACGATTTCATCATGGAGCATCCGGATGGATACGAAGCTATGGTAGGAGAGCGCGGTATTAAGCTCAGTGGGGGACAACGCCAGCGTGTGGCCATCGCGAGAGCCATTTTAAAAAACCCCAACATTTTACTGCTTGATGAAGCGACATCATCTCTCGATTCTGAATCTGAAGCGGCAGTTCAGTTGGCGTTAAATCACTTGATGAAAAGCTGTACCACATTTGTGATCGCACATCGGCTTTCAACCATACAAAACGCGACAACCATTCTGGTAATGGATAATGGCCGGATTTTAGAGAAGGGAACCCATCAGCAGTTGCTGGAACAAAACGGTCTATACAGGCGACTATATGATATTCAGTTTCACAAAGAGACGGTTACCGATAATGAAATCTGAATACGATAGATTTAAGAAATCCCGCGCCGAAATCGCTCTCGCAGTTCTACAATATAGATAGCTAACTCATCACGTACTTCTTTGGCTCGGCTGTAGTAATCGAGATAGAGTTCACGATCAAGCAGCTCCTTTTCACCGATCTCATAAAGGGCGTCCAGCACTTTGTTTGCAGCGTTCAGGCCACGTTTACAGTTGGCGATGTTTCCGCCGATGCTGTCCCTATCAAATCCAAAGCTGAATCCGCCGGCAATTTTAGCCGGAGGAATCGTAACGAAGCGAGAGAACGTTTGAATGGATTCGTCGTTTCGATCTGCAAAATCTTTGTTAAGCATCTTTTTGGCATCAACAGCAAAATCATGTGCTTTTTGATAAAGCGGTAGATCTTCAAACTGATCAAAATCGGTAGGCTCATAGCCGGTCAGGCGTTTCCAAGCTTCCCCCTCTTCATACTCTTCGATGATAAATTCATCCGCCCAATCTTCAATTTCATCTTCGTCATCATCCGGCAGATGAGTCCACCCCATCTGCTCGGCTATAATCCTGTCGCGATCGGGATGATCCATGTACTGTTCAAGTAGCAGAATATATTTATCTGTTCGTTTATCCGACTCCCTGAAAAATTCCTCCCAGCAGTGTTCATCCCAGATATCGGGTTCATTTTCCTCCTCATTTCCAAAATCCCTGCCTTCCTCACTCATGATTTTTTCTTTATATGGTTGAATAGATATGACTTAGCTACCTATTCATTATGTGGTTTTTAGAGAAATAAGTCAACGGTGGAACAGGACTTAAACCCTCCAAGGGTTCCGAACTCTTGGAGGGTTGGATCAGGCCGGCTACTCCCCATGATGTTTTTGATAAAGCTTTTCCAGATCTGAACAGCTGAATCCAAGTACTTTCATATCCCGGTAGAAGTGAGGCAGTTTGTCGCGGATAAACTCTTCTCGTTTTAGTTCTACAACTTGATCGTACGCATTGTCAGATACAAAATATCCAACGCCACGCTCATTGTAGAGCACATCCTCATCTTGCAAGTAGTGGAAGGCGCGAATGGCTGTATTGGGGTTGACCTCCATCTTAACCGCGATCTCCCTCACCGATGGAATTCGATCACCGGACTCCCATTTTTTGTTGAGGATTTGATCGCAGAAGTAATCGGCGATCTGCATGTAAATCGGCTTATTTTCAGAGTAGTCCATCACGCAATTTGCCGGTTTTGAAGTTGACGGTAGGAGAGGAATAGGAAGAGAGCAGCGGTACCTATTTTAAACAATGTTCCAATCCATAACACCATTGTTTTACTGATTCCCATAAGAGTTGGGAAAAAGACTGTTTCAGTAACTTCTCCCGGGAAAATTATTTGAATTACGAGTGCAATCAATCCAATTGCAATGAAAAAGAGAACAATCGATAGAAGCGTTTTAAGGAAGTTGTTGCCTTTGAAGAAAGTGGAGCCGAGAAAAAATACGCTATGCAGAGCAGTATAGCTAAGTAGTGCATCCAGGAAATAAGCTTTGGATGCATCGACATTCGGATCAGAAAGTTGCAGTGATGTCAGAACAGGATTAACTCCAAGAATTATTCCGATCAAATACAACAAGCCAACCACTACAAAAGTGTAGAGAAAGTAGGTGAGAAACCAACCGGCGAGGAATTTCTCAAATGTACTGGCCGGAAGTGTAAGCATCTGAGAGGCGGAACTTTTTTTGCCCAACTCATCAAAAATTCCGGAAGTGAGAAAATACCCTCCGAATTTGTAGAGTGTAAGACCTACTCCAACGACTGCAATTCCCGAATTAACATTTGCAGTTGGACCTGTAGAATTGAGCAGGTAGATTAGAACCAGAATCCCGATACCACCGGCAAACCCGATCAGCCACTTTTTCTGATTCAGAACCCAGAATCGTTTCACAACTTGCAAAAACCGCTCTTTTGAAAATCCATTTACTTGATTGATGGTCTTCATTATTCCCCTCCGTTAAACTGTTTGTTGATCTGTTCCGGTTGCTGAATCACACCATTAAACAGCAGCTCCAGGTCAAACTCATTTCCGGCGCCATCTTTGAACGGCTGAATCGTGTGCAGTCCTCCAAGAACTTCCTCTGAGTAGATAAATTTATCGGGTTGATCCGATTCCGTTTTGATGAATGAGAGATGTTCAAAAATCTCGTCAAGTGAGTGATTGAATATAATTTTACCATCCTTCAGGATTGTCACATGATCAATCATCGAACCGAGATCCCGAACCTGATGTGTGGAGATCACCGTACAGCGATCGGGCTGATTCAGCGAGGCCTGAAGCTTCCGGAACTGACTTTTGGATGGGATATCCATTCCGTTGGTTGGTTCATCCAGCAGAAGCAGTTTGGTGCGTGTTGCCAGGGCAAACGAGAGCAGAAACTTCTTCTGCTGACCAAATGAGAGCTCTGAGATCTTCTTTTTAGAATTGACCTGTAGCTCCGAAAGTGACCTTTCCATCAGCTGTTCATCAAACCTTGGATAGAACGGAGCATGAAGCTGAGTATATTGGTCGCCACTCATCGCAGGAAGTTCAAACTGTTCCGGTACGATGAAAAGCTCGCTTAAAAACTGTGGATTTCGATTTCTGACGACGTTTCCATCAAACGTACACGCTCCATCACTTGGGAAGAGCATTCCGGAGATGATGTTGAAAAGAGACGTTTTTCCGGCGCCGTTCAGTCCAAGAAGGCCGTACGTTTTTCCGGGCTGAAGTGACCAGTTCAAATCGTTAAAAAGTGGTTCTCCTTTTTTGAAGGAGAATGAAATGTTATTGAGTTGAATCATAGGAGTTAGGTTGTTTATTACTGTATGAGTATACTAATACAGTAGATTCAATCCAAATGTTTTCACGAATTAAGAAATAACATTCCCGATTTGTAACTTGTGATGAATAAAATCCTTTGACCAATAAATCAATCTCTACATAATGAAAAAGCTCACTTGGTTCCTGCTGATACTTTTATCCACTTCTCCAATAATGGCTCAATCATTTGAAGAATCGATGGATGAATCAGATGACGTTCGTGAAACGATCATGACGTTATTTGAAGGAATGGAGTCGGCAGACGGCGATGTACTGCGATCCGTACTGGATGAGAATGCGACACTGCATACCGTTAAATCCACCGAAACCGGAACTGAACTGGATGAAACCGATATCAGCAGTTTTATTGAATCAGTTGAGGGATCTGAACCGGGAACCCTGATTGAGGAGATTCTCTATATTTCCGTAAATGTGGATGGAGATTTAGCCACTGCCTGGATGGATTACCATTTTTATCGCGGAGTGGAGTTCAGTCACTGCGGAGTAAACAGTATGAACCTGATCCGTAAGGCCGGTGAATGGAAGATTTTTTCCATCGTTGATACTCGCCGAACAGAAGATTGTATGGAGTAAAATTTAATACTGCCTTAACTCGTAATCAGAATTTCCAGACTCTGAAATCGTTAACTTCATGCATAGAAATAGAGTATGGAGAAAGTCTGAAAAGAGCTTATTTTCTGCCCGAAAGTCATTTTTTAAGAATTAAACGTCTACCATTATGGAGTCCATTTCAGTACTGGACATGTTTAAAATTGGGATCGGCCCGAGCAGTTCTCACACGCTGGGTCCCTGGAAAGCTGCATCACGTTTTATTGATGTGATTGGGGATCGGGTGGATGAGATCGATCATCTGGAGGTTCAGCTCTTCGGGTCACTGGCTAAAACCGGTCAGGGACACGGAACAGACATTGCCTTGATGTTGGGTTTGAGCGGGAAAGATCCGGTAGATTTTGAGATTGATCAAATTGATCCTACTGTCGACAAAATCAGACAGGAGAAGAGACTTAACTTTGGTGGAAAAGACTGGATCGACTTTAATCCGGAGAACCACATTCACTTTTTGAAAGACGAGATCAAACCCTTTCATCCCAATGCATTAACATTTCTCTGTCGATTTAAGGATACTACGCTTGAGAAAGAGACCTATTACTCGGTGGGTGGCGGTTTTGTGGTTCAGGAAGGCGAGGAGGATCGCTCTGAGACCGATGACATTCCGTTGCCCTATCCGATTAATTCGGCAGCCGATTTAAAAGCCGCCTGCAAAGAGACCGGTCTGCCCATTTCGGGTGTTGTTGCTCTGAACGAGAAGGAGTGGCGATCAGAAGAGGAGACCCGACAAGCTGTTTTGAAAATCTGGGAGGTCATGTGTACCTGCATTTACCGTGGCTGCCATACTGAAGGTTATCTGCCGGGCGGACTCCAGGTGATGCGCCGAGCTTCCATTTTAAATAATCGATTACTCAATCATCAAGAGTACAGTGACTACCACGAATGGCGTGAGGCGATTCGGAATGGCGGTGATGATTTTGCGTACATCCTCGATTGGGTAAGCTGCTTTGCCCTTGCCGTGAATGAAGAGAATGCGTCGTTTAGTCGTGTGGTAACGGCACCGACCAACGGCGCTGCCGGCGTGATTCCTGCAGTACTGCAGTATTTGGTGACCTTCAAGAAAGATTTATGCAAGGATATGGTGAGCAATTTCCTGATGACGGCCTCTGAAATTGGAAGCATTTTTAAAAAACGTGCGACTATTTCCGCTGCGATGGGTGGGTGTCAGGCAGAGATCGGAGTTTCATCCGCGATGGCAGCTGCCGGTTTAACGGAGTCACTTGGCGGTAGCGTGGATCAATGCCTGATGGCGGCAGAAATTGCGATGGAGCACCATCTGGGAATGACCTGCGACCCGATTGGCGGATTGGTTCAGGTTCCGTGTATTGAGCGAAATACGATGGGAGCGATCAAAGCGATTACGGCTTCTCAGCTTGCCCTGCACAGTGATCCCGATAAAGCAAAAGTTCCGCTCGACGCTGTTGTAAAAACGATGTGGGAGACCGCCCAGGATATGAACACCAAGTACAAAGAGACCTCCGATGGCGGTCTGGCGGTGAATATTCCTATCAGCCTCAGTGAATGCTGATTCAGTGCAACTGGAAACAGCTGAAGAGTGGTTCAAAATAATGTGTAAGCCTTTCTTTATTTGATGTGATTTTATCTCCTGAAGCACTTTCTTAAACACCTCATAGGAAATCCATTTAAAGTATCATTTGGGTTTTTCAATAGTGTGGAGATTCTCATAGATTTGACGACTATGAATGAGCAAAAAGAATTTCAATCACTTCAGGAGCTTTTAAAAAGGATTCAAAAGCTTTCTCAAGAAGAAGAAAATATTTCAGTTGGAGAGATCATTGAGATGGTGGGGGACCGTTCTTATGGGCCACTGTTACTAATTGCCGGATTGGCTACACTTGCTCCGATTATTGGAGATATCCCCGGCATGCCAACTGTACTGGGAGCTATTGTATTTCTTTTCTCTGTACAGTTACTGTTTGGAAAGGAGCATTTCTGGCTGCCAAAGGTTTTATTAAACAGATCAATATCCGGCAAGAAATTGGATAAAGGGATTCAGTGGCTGGAATCACCGGCAAGATGGATCGATAAGCTGCTGAAACCCAGATTGAGGATGCTGGTCAAAGATACGGCTGTTTACGTGATCGCCTTTGTTTGTTTAATGATCGCTTCTGTGATGCCGATCATGGAGTTTGTGCCCTTTAGCGCGAATGCTGCCGGCGCTGCCCTGACGGTATTTGGTTTGGCACTGATTGCCAGAGACGGTTTGTTATTGGTTCTTGCACTGATTTTAACGGTTGCTATAGCAGTCATCATTATCAGTGTAATATAGTAACCTATGATAGTGGCAGCAGGATGATGTCTTCAAAATCGAGATCGGCCGTTTCAAAAATGGGTTCTGCAATCTCAACAATTTCATCATCTGGGTAGTCTTGCAAACCCTCCAGTTCCACGTAGAGAATGTTGTTATGCTCATCAACGGAATATTTCACCTCGGTCGACTCGAAACTCTCCTTCAGGATGTTAACTAAAAAGTCCACATCTTTTTCCCAAGCCGATAGAGCCTCTTCTTCATTTTGTTCTGACATCTGTTCCTTTCGATCTATATTTTAGAGATTGATTGCGATATTGTTTGGGCATCGCACGATTAATTTCTCAATGAGGTCAAAATATGAATCCATCCATTAAAAAATTAGTACGAATTGCAGAGAAGGAGTCCCGCCTGGTAATCGGGTTAATGTCGGGTACCTCGCTCGATGGATTAGACATTGCACTTTGTGAGATTGAGGGGAGTGGACCTGAGACCGAAGTGAGTTTGTTGAAATTTGTTACCAAACCCTACCACAAAAACGACAGGGATAAGCTCAGGAAAGTTACATCTGTTGATCAGGTTTCTCTGAAAGATCTGTGCTATGTGCATACTTGGCTGGGGCAGCTTCATGCGGATATGATTATTGAATCACTTTTTGAGTGGGACATCAAACCGGAGAAAGTGGACTGTATCGGGAGTCACGGTCAGACAATTTATCACCTGCCAAACCGTGATCTGAATGGTGAAGAGACTCCAATGAACTCAACGCTTCAAATCGGGGATGGAGACCATATAGCAGTAAATACCGGAATTATTACCATTAGCGATTTTCGGCAGAAGCATACAGCATTTGGTGGAGAAGGTGCACCCATGGCTCCTCTTGTGGATGACTGGTTGTTCGGTGATAAAAAAGAGCACCGGATTTTGTTGAACATTGGTGGAATTGCAAACTACACGTTCATGCCGGCAGCGGAAGTGAAGGATTTAAAAAAGTTTTCAACAGATACCGGGCCGGGAAATACGTTGATTGATGCTGTCGTAAAATCGAGGTTTGACAAACCGTTTGATAAAGGCGGGAAGATTGCAGCGTCCGGGAATGTGATAAAACCATTGTTAAACAAAATGCTTGAGGACGAGTGGTTCCGAAGTTCAGAAGAGAAATCAACCGGGCCGGAGTATTTCAACCTGAAATGGATTAAAAGGAAAGAAGAACTGGCTGGATTTTCAGGATCCGATATTTCTGAAAGGGATATGGTGGCTACGGTTACAGAACTGACGGCCAAAACGATCGCTCAGAATATTCAACATCATTTACCGGAAAAATTGCCGGTCACGGTCTATCCCAGTGGGGGAGGTGCGCATAATCGTTTTTTGATGGAAAGAATTTCAAACTATCTGGATCAGGTGGAAGTTCGTTCCTTCGCCGAACTTGGTTTTTCACCGGATGCAAAGGAAGCCGTGATTTTTGCAGTATTGGCAAATGAAACCGTAGCTGGTTATGGGTTCAATATCCAAACGAAATACGGGTCAGATCAAAATATCCACTTTGGAAAGGTTTCGTTTCCGGCTTAAAAGAAGCCGTTAAACCTCCAAAGAAACCCACCAAGGGTTTCGAAACCTTGGAGGGTTTTGAGTAAAATTTTTAGTTCTTTAAAAAATAATAAGACCTAATTGTCGATACGAGAGTTGAATTAAGTAATATCGAGATTTTTCGATTGCATTCTGTAAACATTATAATTCAATGTTGGATTAATCGTTTACTTTTATAGATTATTGGTCTAACAATACAAATCAGTTTATGAGTTCTGAAAAAGAGATCAAGCACCGACTTATCGATAAGATCTTATCAAGCAAAAATGAAACACTTCTTGCCCGGATTGATCAGTTAATGGAATCATCGATTTCTGAGGAAGATGTGGTGTCTCTTACTGAAGAGCAGAATCGTATGTTGAAGATGAGTGATCAGGATATTGAAGAAGGGGAGTTGATATCACAAAGAGAGTTAAATAGAGATGATATTGAATGGCTTCGAGAGAAGTAATATGGACTAAAACTGCAGCAAAACAACGTCGATTTATCTTAAAGTACTGGGTTGAAAAAACCGGGTCTTCTGATTTTTCATTATCTCTACTTTATGAATCCGAAGAACGTATAGATCAATTATTATCTCATCCGTATTCAGGTCAAAAAGCTGATTATCCAGACACAAGAGTTCTATCACTTGGGCATTTCAGCATTTTTTATAAAATAATCAAAAATAATATTGTCATCACCGCCTTTTGGGATAACAGGCAAGATCCCAAAAAACTAATCAAAGAGCTGAGAAAAGAAGAATAATTTTTTAATGCCTTGAGTTAAAGAAGCAGACACAAAACAATCCATCGAAAACATCGACCCATTTTAGCATCTAGTATAACCCTCCAAGGGTTTGTTGTTCAATTAAATTATTCCACCCGCACCAACAAATCTTCCATCGCCTCGATCAGATCTTGTCTTATCGGCATCGATCGTTCAAAAATTTTGGTCTGTTTGTCTAGATAATCCTTTCTTCCCTCTTCGGTCTCTATTTTTATCGGTTGCAAACCAAATTCGAGGGCATCATACGGACTCGCCTGCATGTCTATTTTTCGGGTTTCAACCGCATTGAAGAATGTTTTTCGAAGGATTTCACTCGAAATCCAGGGGTAAAATTTATAGGCCCATTTATATAGATCCATATTGGTGTGCAGACAACCCGGCTGTTCCATGTCTTCAAAATTATCCCGGTTCAGCTCATTCCGGTTCATCGGCTTCGCTTTTTCGGTAAAGAATCGAAAGGCATCAAAGTGGGTGCAGAGTAATGGTCGGGATTCCACAAACTCCGCGATTTCATCATCAGAAAGCCGAAGCGGAATCTGTTCGTGCCTAACTTCTCCGGCGCGATAGACCATTGCCCATTCATGCATGCCAAAACATCCGAAGAGAGGTTTTTTGTTGGAACTGTTTTTCAACAGCTGAAGGGTCCAACGAAGTGATTTGAGTCTTTTGGTAGGGAAAAGATTCGGATCAAGAAAAGCTGTTTGATCTGATACACTGAGCTCCGATACTTCCGGAAGGTCTGAATGTTCACTTAACCCGAGAGAAACTCCAATTCCGGGCGACCACCGTTTCAGGTGTGAAGGGCGAAACGCATAGTATTCAAAGAGGAAATCGAGAACGGGATCCTTCTGCTGCATGGATCTTTTTTTGAGATAGGGATCAAGTATTCCGGCAAGTTTGTGCTCATGAGAGCGCATGAGGACTTTCCATTCGCTTTCAGCTATAAATTTATCATCAGCTGTTATGTTGTCTGTCGTAATTTCCATGGGACAAAAATATCACTCTTTAGCTTGCGATGCGAAATTGATTCCTGTAAACTGTTTCAAATTACTCTGTCATGATTAAAGAAATCGGTCATTTTCTGCTTCATCTCCGGCTCCACTACCAGTTATTTATACTGTCGGGTGGATTTTTGTTGGGAGGTCTGATGGCAGATCAGATGAATGCGGGCCAATTTTGGATGCAGTTTTTGAATGTACATCTCCTTCTTTTTGGCGGGGCTACCGCATTTAACTCCTTTTGGGATAAAGATGAAGGACCAATTGGCGGACTGAAGAATCCTCCTAAAATGACAGATTGGATGAGAACTGCATCACTCACTATGATGGGTTTAGGCTGGTTCTGGTCAGCACTCTTTGGAGTCTTCTATTTTATAATCTATGGTGTGAGCCTGCTTCTTTTCTGGCTCTATTCATCACCGCTGGCACGATGGAAAAGTCACCCTCAACTCAGTTTACTGGCCATTGCAGTGAGCACCGGACTCAATTCTGTTTTCCTTGGAGCAATTGCCGCAGGAGGAAATATTACCGGGCCCGTAATTATTTCGGCGGTTGGAGCATCTTTAATACTGTTGAGTCTCTATCCGGTATCACAAATCTATCAGATTGAGCAGGATAAAAAGCGTGGCGACCGAACATTTGCAGTAGAATATGGTATTGATGGAGTAAAATTCTTTTTTATTAATTCGTATCTCTTTGGTCTGATTTTATTGAGTGCCGGATTACTTCGTATTCAACCCTATGCAGCTGTGTTTTTCTTCATCTTGGGTTCAATATCAGGAGTTATTTTACTCCGTTTACTGCTCAGGCTGAAAGGAATGGAAAGTGAGTACAGCCGTGTTATGAAGATGAAGTTCCTGGCGTCACTCTCATTTGTAATTTTTTTAATCATACTAAACGCCATTCGGTATGAATGGATTAGCGTATCAGTTTTATAAACCCCTATCAACAGAATATTTATGACAGAAGTAAAAACAGCACCTATCACAAGAGAAGTACTGGATAATGCTTACACATACGATCAATACAGAAAATTGATCGATAAACTTATGGCCGAAAAGAAAACTACCGGAGAAAATCACTCCGAGGCGATGCTTCACTACACCAAAATGAACACGTTTCGCATGAAGCGTCTCGATAAAACAACTGAGCTTAATCCTGAATTGAAAGAACGTTTGAAGCAGGTTGAGCGACCGATGATCTGGCTTTTGCTAACGGAGGCTTGGTGTGGAGATGCCGCGCAGATATTACCTGTACTGCAAAAAATGGCCGATCAGAACGAATTGATTGAGATGAAGTTGATATTGAGAGATCAGCATCTGGATATCATGGATGAATTTTTGACCAATGGAAAAAGCAGGTCGATCCCGAAACTGGTTGTTCTGGATGCAAATTCGCATGATGTCTTAGGGGATTGGGGACCGCGTCCGTTCGAAGCACAGGAGATGTATGATAATTGGCGATTAAATGATGGAGAAGATTATCGGGAAATCTCCGAAACGCTTCATAAATGGTATGCGGATGACAAAACCGAATCAACGCAAAAAGAGTTGTTGCCGCTAATCGATCGATGGGAAAACGGGTAGATCCTAAAAGAACAGAGCATGTCGGAATTATCAGACTCATTTTATAAGCACGTAGCTCAAACCAGCGACTTTCCAATGGGGCTGGAAATAGATCATGCTGAGGGTTGTCATATCCATACAAAAGATGGAAAATCGTACCTGGATTTGATATCCGGAATAGCTGTGAGCAGTTTGGGACATCGCCATCCGAATGTGATCGATGCGATCAAAAAGCAGCTGGATAAACATCTGCACGTGATGGTTTACGGTGAGTATATCCAGGAACCGCAGAGTCGTTTCGCCCAGCTGCTGACTGATCAGCTGCCTGATTCACTTGATCGCGTCTACTTTGTGAATAGCGGAACGGAGGCCAATGAAGGAGCGCTTAAGCTGGCTAAAAAGTATACCGGCCGACATAAATTTGTAGCATTTAAAAACAGCTATCACGGGGATACCCACGGTTCGCTGAGCGTGACCGGCCGGGACGTGTATCGTAATCCCTACAAGCCACTCCTGCCCGATGTTCATTTTATCGATTTTAATGATCCTGCCGGATTGAGCATGATTGATGAAAAAACTGCTGCGGTAATCATGGAACCGATTCAGGGTGAAGGCGGTGTGATTCCAGCGGATAAAGAGTGGTTGAAACAGATTCGCAAGCGATGTGATGAGACGGGAGCCCTTCTCATTTTTGATGAGATTCAGACTGGATTTTTTAGAACGGGATCGCTCTTTTCTTTTCAATATTATGATGTTATACCCGATATCTTATCTCTTGCCAAAGCGATGGGCGGCGGTATGCCTATGGGAGCCTTTGTCTCATCATCAGAAATATTTGAAGAGTTTAAACACAATCCGCCTCTGAATCACGTCACCACATTTGGCGGACATCCTGTCTGTTGTGCGGCCGCCCATGCAAATCTGGAAACTCTTCTCAGTGGTGACTTCTCTTCAAAGGCAAAGATGATCGAAGAGATGGCAAGGGAGATTTTAATTGGAGATGGAATTGATGAAGTACGTGGCCGTGGAGGAATGATCGGCCTTCAACTTCGGGATTCTGATCTTACACAAAAAGTTGTTGATGAATGTTTTAAAGAAGGAATTATCCTCGGCTGGACCCTGCACTCCAACTCGCTCGTTCGTATTGCTCCACCACTGATTATTGAGCAGGATTTACTGAATGATGCATTGCATACAATTCAGTTTGCCGTCCAAAAATTCGCTTAACGTTTGGTTTCTCGCAGATTTTTCCGCAGAGTCTCGCAGAATTTCTGCGTTAATCAGCGTACATCTGCGAGAAAAAAATCTGATTTACATTCTCTCTTCGTGAATCTTAGAGCTCTACTCTTTATGTGGCAAAGGAGTGATATGCTCCTTGATTAATCCCGGATTAGCTCATACATTATACATGTATAGAATATGTGTATATGAGTCAGCCAATCAAAGGGCGGGGATCCGCTCAAAATCCAAAAAATCGATTTCTGAAAACGAATCTCGAATATGAGATCGATTCGGAAACCGGTCAGCTCAAGAAGCCAAAAACTCAGCTTCTGAAGGACCATACAGCCAACGTTATATCCAAAAACCAAAGTCCGGATATTCCATTTGATGTGGGCCTGAATCCATACCGGGGATGTGAGCACGGATGTGTATACTGTTATGCACGACCAACACACGAATTTCTGGGAATGAGTGCCGGACTTGATTTTGAATCAAAAATTGTAGTCAAATACAACGCCCCTGAACTGTTGAAGAAATCGCTGGCTGATCAAAACTGGAAACCTCAGACGCTGGTGATGAGCGGTGTAACAGATCCTTACCAACCCATTGAAAAGGAATTAGAAATTACCCGTCGTTGTGTTAGGATTTTGGCAGATTGTCTTCATCCTCTGGGGATCATTACCAAAAACTACCTGGTGACCCGTGATATCGATTATTTGAAAGAACTGGCTGAAATCGGTGCTGTGCGGGTAACGATTTCGCTGACCTCGCTCAGGCCTGAAATCACTAACGTTATGGAGCCTAGAACTTCGCGTCCTGCCCGAAGACTCAAAGCGATTGAAGAGCTCACTCAAGCCGGTATCCCGGTGAATGTGAATATTGCTCCGATTATACCGGGATTGACAGATGATGAAATTGTACCGATGATGGAAGCGGCTGCCAGTGCCGACGCCTCATCGATGGCATACACAATTGTCAGGCTCCCGTATGGGGTGAAGGATCTCTTTTCAAAATGGCTGGAGGATCACTTTCCCGATCGAAAGGAGAAGGTCTTGAACCGAATAAAAAGTTTAAAAGACGGTCAGCTAAACCGTTCAGAATTTGGGGAGAGATTTCAGACTGTGGGGCCATATTCCAGTCAGATCAAACAACTTATTCATATTCACAAAAAGAGACTGGGTTTGGATCAGCCGGTTCCTCCTCTTAATACTTCAGAATTTAAACGCCCATCAAACGGGCAGATGAATCTTTTCTGAAGAACATTTTGATCGTTCATCTATCATAATTCAGGATTGAATCAGAAACGGTCTGACTATTTTAATATCTTCAAATCGAATTATTGAATGCATCAAGCCGATGAACTGTTAAGAAAGCAGAACAGAAATTCAATTTAAATGGAGATTTCAACATGTCAGCAGTTAATTCAACTATGTTAGAGCTTGGAACAAAGGCTCCCAAATTTTCACTTCAGGATACGGTGACCGGGAAAACGGTTCAGCTAAAAGATTATCGGGGTAATAAAGCTTTGTTGGTGATGTTTATCAGCAATCACTGTCCGTACGTGAAAAAAATTAAGGAGGGGCTGACGGAGTATGCAAAAGATTATCTCCCGAAAGGAGTCGGAATTGTAGCTATCTGCTCGAATGATGTTGAAAATTATCCCGATGACAGTCCGGAGAAGATGAAAGAGGATGCGGCCAAGTACGGATATCCTTTTCCTTATCTCTATGATGAAACTCAGGAAATGGCGAAAGCCTATAAAGCGGCATGCACCCCGGACCTTTTTCTGTTTGATGAAAAACATGAGTTAGTCTATCGCGGACAGTTCGACAATAGTCGGCCGGGCAATGATGAACCTGTTACAGGAAAAGATCTGCGGGAAGCAACCGATCAGGTACTTGCAGGAGAAGAAGTACCGGAAGATCAGACGCCAAGTATTGGTTGTAATATTAAATGGAAAAAGGGCAATGAACCGGAATATTTTGGATAATCTGTTATGACAGATATTAAAATTGCAGATTTACGTAAACAGTATAAAAAAGGAGGTCTCGTGGATCTTGACCTTCCGGATAATCCGATTGAGCTTTTTCGAAAGTGGTTTGAAGAAGCCGTTGAGTCTGAAGTTGTGGAACCCAATGCAATGGCGTTGGCAACCGTTACCGGGGCCGAAACACCAAATGTAAGAATGGTGCTCCTGAAGGGATTGGACGAATACTCAATTTCTTTTTTTACTAACTATGAGAGCCAAAAAGCTAAGGAGCTGAATGCTTATCCTGTTGCAGCTTGCACAATTTGGTGGGCAGAACTGGAGAGACAAGTCAGGTTTAGCGGTAAAGTAGAAAAACTGACTGCAGCTGAGAGTGAAGACTACTTTCGATCCAGACCCAAGGAGAGCCAGATAGGTGCATGGGCCTCAGATCAAAGTAAGCCGATTGCTGATCGAACCGAGTTGGAAGCCAGATTCAAAGAGATTGAAGAAAAATTTGAAGGTGGTGAGATACCCAGGCCGGATTATTGGGGTGGTTATAAAATCATCCTTGAAACGATTGAGTTCTGGCAGGGAAGGCCAAGACGACTCCACGATCGGATACTCTATCAGCAGAGTTCCGGCAAATGGAACAGACAACGGTTAGCACCATAATTATTTAATAAACGGGATGGCTAAGAATAAACTTCAAAAATTTGAGGATGTAGATCGATTCTCAAATGTTTTTGAATACACAGATTTTGATAACGGTACACCGAAGCCGAAAGGATCCTGGCATAAGGAGATATTCAAAAACAGTAACCCAATCGTACTTGAACTGGCTTGTGGTAAGGGAGAGTACACGGTAAATCTTGCCCGACAAAATCCGGATAAAAACTTTATTGGGATAGATAAAAAAGGGTGGCGTTTATGGAAAGGTGCAAAACAGGCACTCGAGGAACCGTTGCCGAACGTGCATTTTATGCGAATCTACATCGATCACCTGGCAGACTATTTTGAAAAGGGCGAAGTGGACGAAATCTGGATCACATTTCCTGATCCTTATCTTAGAGATTCACAATCATCCAAAAGACTAACCTCACCAAAGTTTTTAAGTATTTACAGGAAAATTCTCTCCCCGAATTCCACCATACATTTAAAGACAGATTCAGATTTACTGTACGATTTTACCTTGGATACGATTACATCGGAAAGGTGTGAAATTGAAGAAAAACTGGATAATGTTTATCAGGAAAAACCGGATGATCCTGTACTGTCTATCAAAACCTTTTATGAGAAAAAACATCTTCAAGAGGGAAAAACTATTCATTATGTCTCTTTTAGGCTGAACGGCTCCGCAAGTGAGTAAACATCGATATTAACATTTTAGGCTCCGGTATTGACATTCTAATGAGATTTGATAAATTGATACTGTGAACTTAACAGTGTTAACCTGAGTTGTATGTCTCTAAGAGAAGAAATTTTAGAAGTAAGCAAAGAACTTCTGCTGAAACATGGATTCAGCAAAATGTCGATGCGTAAGATTGCCAGGAAAGCAGACGTTACAGCTACAAGCATCTATCTGCATTTTAAAAATAAAGATGATCTGCTTCTAGCATTGGTCGAAGAGAGTATTGCGAATTTAACCAAGGTTTTGAGAGATGCACTGGATGAGGTTGCCAGTCCGGTCGAGCAGCTGGAGTCTTTGGCAGATGCCTATGTTGGGTATGCACTGGATAACCCACAGGAGTACGAAATTATCTATATGGTTCGCCCGGAAGAGATGCCGAAATATCCTAAAGAGAAATTTCAGCATATCAGGCAGATTTATGAGCTTTTGGCAGGAATTATTCAGCGTGGAAAGGACCAACAGCTTTTTGATGTTGAGGACCCGCTTGTAAGTGCCTATACACTTTGGGCACAGATTCATGGAGTTGTTTCTGTAATTCTGGGTAAGCGTCTGGATACCCGAATTTCGAATGAACGGTTTTTGGATCTAGCCAAAGATCACATCATACAAGGATTTATTATTCAAAAAACACCCGCTTAAAAGGAGTCAGTTATGGAAGCTTTAATCGATCAACTAGGATTTTTTAATGAGATGGCCACATGGGCTGTTTGGACAGGGATTGTTCTCGTCTTTTTAATATTTGGATTTACCGGAGCGCCCCTATGGATCTGGGCGGTAGCTGGTCTGGTGGCATTGGCCGGTTTGGGAGCTCCCGTCTGGCTAATATCAACATTCCTGGTTTTAGCTATCATTTTTAATGTTAAGGCGATCCGCAGAGTATTGCTCTCCGGCCCGGTTATGAAGTTGTTGGAGGCATTGAAAATACTCCCGGCAATTTCAGAGACGGAACAGACTGCTATTGACGCAGGTACGGTATGGGTTGAAGGTGAGCTTTTTTCCGGTAGTCCGGATCTGAAGAGAATGAATAGTGAGGCCTATCCTGATCTTACCAAAAAAGAGCGTGAATTTATGAATGGCCCTGTTGAAGAACTCTGTTCCATGGTGTCTGACTGGGAAGTTTTTCAGCGAAGAGGTTTTGATGATAAAACATGGAATTTTATGAAAGAAAAGCGCTTCTTCGGTTTGATTATACCGGAGGAGTATGGCGGATACGGTTTTTCAGCAAATGCTCACAGTGCTATCGTTGCTAAACTCGCCTCCCGCTGCGGACCACTCGCTACAACCGTAATGGTTCCGAACTCTCTTGGACCTGCTGAACTACTAATGCACTACGGTACAAAAGAACAGAAAGATCACTACCTGCCAAGGTTGGCTAAAGGAGAAGAGATTCCATGTTTTGCTTTGACAGAGCCGAATGCCGGCTCAGATGCGGGCGGAATGCAAAGTCATGGCGAAGTATTTAAGGGTGATGACGGTAAGCTATATTTGAAGTTGAACTGGGATAAGAGATATATCACTCTTGCCGCAATTTCTACTGTAATCGGTTTGGCATTTAAGCTGTCCGATCCGGATGATTTACTGGGCAAAGGCAAGTATTTGGGAATTACCGCCGCTTTGGTGCCAAGTGACACCGAAGGTGTAGAATTAGGTAAGCGTCATGATCCTTTGGGAGTTCCGTTTTACAACTGCCCAACCCGTGGTAAGGATGTGGTTGTACCTGTTGATGCTATCATCGGAGGAGTTGAAGGAGCCGGAAATGGCTGGAGAATGTTGATGGAATCGCTGGCCGTTGGTCGGGGTATATCACTTCCGGCACAGGCAATTGGCGGGGCCAAAACAGCAACCCGTGCGGTAGGAGCCTATGCGCTAATCCGTAAACAGTTCGGTCTCAATATCGGTAAATTTGAAGGTATTGAAGAACCCATGGCCAAAATTGGCGGATATACTTACATGATGGATGCTGCCAGGGGTTACATTTGTGGTGCATTAGATAAAGGGGCAAAGCCGGCTGTAGTAACTGCTATTGCTAAATATAACTTCACTGAACTGGGTCGGGAAATTGTGAACGATGCAATGGATATTGTAGGTGGTGCCGGCATTTCTATGGGACCCCGAAATATATTTGCTCACAGTTATGTTTCCATGCCCATTGCCATTACGGTTGAAGGTGCAAATATCCTCACAAGAACTCTTATGATTTTCGGTCAGGGGGCAATTCGAAGCCACCCTTACGCACTGAAGGAGATCGAAGCGTTGATGAATAAAGACGTAAAACAGTTTGATGACGCATTCTGGAAGCATATCGGTCATGTAGTTAAGAATTCAGTTCGATCACTTCTACTCAGTGCAACTCGCGGAAGATTGGCCTCCTCACCGGTGAGCGGGCCTGCTGCAAAATACTATCGTAAGCTCGCGTGGGCATCAGCATCATTCGCGTTTATGGCAGATATTGCACTTGGCTCATATGGTGGAGCACTGAAGATGAAAGAGAAACTGGCCGGGCGTTATGCAGATATTCTAAGCTGGATGCTTTTAGCGACTGCAACATTGAGACGATTTGAAGCAGAAGGCCGTAAAAAAGAGGATGAAATATTCCTGCACTGGTCTATGCAGCATGCTTTCTACAGAATTCAAAAGGCATTTGATGAAATTTATTCAGAGATCGATGTTCCCGGTCTTAGCTGGCTCTTTAGAGGTCCGATTGGTTTATGGTCTCGAATGAACCGGATTGGGAAAAAACCATCTGATAAACTAGGTCAAAAAGTTGCTCAGGCAATGCAAGTTAGGGGCGATCAGCGAGATCGGTTGACAACAGGAATATATGTGCCTGAATCAGCTGATGAAGCACTTGGCAGGTACGAATATGCAATGAAAGTGGTCGAAGACTCATTTCCGGTCTACAAGAAATTGTATAAAGCAACCAAATCGGGTGAGATCAAAAAAGCACATGTTCTCAAACAGATCGAACCTGCACTTGAAAAAGGGGTTATTACGAAAGAGGAAGCTGAAGTTGTTCGTAAGACCGAAGAGGCTCGCTTCGATGCTATATTAGTGGATGAATTTACCCTGGAAGAGTATAACCGATCTGCAGTATCTGAGGGAGAAATTCCCATGGGATATCGTAAAGAGGATGGCGAAACTGTATTGGTTTAAGCCAATAGAGAAGGTCCGGAGTAATTTTGATGGTTTCAAAATCTCCGGATTGTTTTCAACTAGTGATTGATTTCATTTTTAGCTAAAGGATTGCAAAAGCGTGGATGATCCCGTATCTTTGACTTCTATTGAAGTTTCAACCAACGCCAGATCAGATTATGAAAAAAGGAATTCATCCCGATTACAAGGAAATCACAGTAGTTTTAAGTGATGGTACTGAGATGACTACAAGAAGTACCATGGACGTATCCGATGGTATCTACAAAAGTGAGGTAGATTCTAAAAACCATCCGTTCTACAATAAAAATCAAAAAATTACACAAAAAGCAGGTCGAATCGATCGTTTCAACAAACGATACGCAAAGAAGTAAGACCTCTTTTATCAACAATTTTAAAGGATGTAGTGATTGTCATTACATCCTTTTTTATTTGCTTTCCCATGGAGATTAAACAGTACACCGTAGGGCCATTCGCCGAGAACACCTATCTGCTAACCGTTGATCAAAAAGCCATTTTGATCGATCCGGGATTTTTTGATCCCAGAGAGTTTTCTGTATTTAAAAATGATCTTAAGGAGTCCGGTGCAGATTTGATTGCTGTCTGCCTGACTCATGCTCATGTCGATCACATCATGGGGCTCGATAAGGTGCTGAAAGAGTTTGATGTGCCGGTTTACCTGAATCACAGTGATCTCTATTTATGGAAAAACTACCCCGATCAGGCAACTCGATTTGGTTTCAGAACATCGGGATTTGATTTTACTCCAAAAGAGCTGGCACAGCAAAAGGATTTTTCAGTGGGTCCGTTCTCATTTGATGTTCTCTTCACTCCGGGCCACTCTCCTGATCATGTTTCTCTCTATTTTCCGGATCAAAAAACTTTAATTGCCGGAGACACGCTGTTCAGGGAAAGCATTGGCAGAACGGATCTGTATAAAGGAGATTTTGATCTGTTGGCTCAATCGATTCGGGAGAAGCTATATACTCTGCCGGACGATACAAAAGTGCTTTCAGGTCATGGACCGGCCACCAGTATTGGATACGAAAAGTCCCACAATAACTTTGTGAAAGGATAGGATATCAGGAGAATTACTTCTCTTTTTTATTTTGGGTTACTTTTTGCTGAAGCCTGAAAATTTGCTCATCGTAATACTCCTTTTTTGAAGAGTTGGTTCTTCGAAGTTTTTTAAAGGTTTCAATTGCACCTTTGAAATTCCCCTGCTTTTCATGAATTACCGCCAGTGTTTCGGTAACAATATCATCTACTTGATTACTGGCTTCACTTAAATCCGGTTGCTCATCATCCGATAAATCAGGTTTGATGCGTTTTTTCTCAGCAGAAGAGAGTTTTGCAATGAGTGAATCGAGATCCTGAATGGGATGCCCCCTGTCGTTATGGTTTTGTCGTTTAAATGGTTCGCGGGTTCGTTCGGGTTCCCAGGCCTCAAAATGGTGAGGGTGTGCCATCATATAGTGAAGCCTCTCCATGAGCTTACTGCCGGGAGCATGAATTTTAGCCTTCAGTGCTGCTTGAACGGCTTCTGCTTTCTGATTATTCCGATGATAGAACCAAGCCAGAAAAAAATACCCTATCGCACCGGAATTTCTTTTACTGATGTGATTCTCCAATCGTTCAATGGCAGTCTTCGGGTCTGTTTCGAACTGCTCGACATAACTTTGTAGAGATTTAGGTATTTGTTCTGCCGTTAATTGCATGACCAAAAGTATGTAAAGAAGAGATGATTTACCAATTGCTTACAGCATCATTGAACATATTATTGGCAATCTGTTGAAGAGCGGCTTCTGCTGCTTCTATTTCACCGTCTACAGGGTTCTCCAATGTGTTGTAAGTAGCATTTCCGCTAAAGTTTTTATTCCAAAGAGGCTCGTCATCTTTTTGATACTGAAACGTTGCCCGTACAGTAATTTGAATTTCGTTGATATTGGCTTGTTCATCTCCACGTACACTAAAGGGGCGGTTCGTGTAATTTTGAATGGCACCTTCAACATACGCATCTGAAGACTCCTGATCATTCACGAGAGACAACCGACTCTGGTTCACAAAACGATTGATAAGAGCCTGGTTCAGGCGGTCGCTTAAATCGCCAAGACCACTTTGAGACTGGTCAGGAAAAAAAGGAATGTGAATGGTTCGTACATCGGAAGGGATGGACGTGCCGGTAAAACTATAACTGATACATCCTGCTATCGATAAACAGAGTGCCAGTATAATTAATAGATGCTTTTTACTGTAAATCATACTGATCCAACTTTCTGTAAAGAGTTCGTTCGCTGACACCAAGTGCATCAGAGGCTTTTCTTCGGTTACCTTCAAAGCGTTTTAATGCCTGTTCAATTAGAAATTTTTCAGCTTCTTCAATGGAAGGAATCTCTTTGTCAGAGAAGAAATCCTGAATAATATCATGGTCTTCATCTTCCTGCGGTTCAGCCGGTGTTGAGATTCCCAGAGAGTCTTTATCTGATGAATCGCGATAAATATGGCCTGATATGTCATTCGGATCAATATCGCGTGGCACGGCACTTGGCAGAGCTTTGAGCTCTTTATCTGAAAAAGAAGAGTAGACAAACTTTGCCAACATCTTTTTCAGATCGGAAATATCTCCTTGCATCTCTAATAATGCTCGATAGATGATCCCCATGTCTGTTCCGGAGCCGCTTTCAAAATCATCATCCTCATCGTCTGTAAACTCTTTTCGAGAGAGAACCGGAAGGTTATCCGTAGATCCGAGATGTTGTCGACCTTTCAGATATTTTTGAAGTCGATCTTTGTCAATAAACTGTGATTTCTCGAGTACAACGAGTTGCTCAGCTACATTACGAAGTTCGCGAATGTTACCGGGCCACCGGTAGGAGATGAGCAGATCCTTGGCTTCATCTGAGAATCCCTGGAAAACAGAATCATATTTTGATGAGAATTCAGTTACAAATTTTCTGAATATGGGTATGATATCGTCCTGGCGATCGCGAAGTGGTGGAAGTTTAATTTTTACGGTGTCGAGTCGGTAATAGAGATCTTCACGGAATTTGCCATCCTGTACAAGCTCCCATAGATCTTGATTAGTAGCTGCAATTACGCGCACGTCTGCGGTAAACATTTTACTGGAGCCAACTCTAAAAAATTCGCCGCTTTCTAAAACACGAAGCAGTTTAACCTGAATATTTTTGGGTGTATCACCGATCTCATCCAAAAAAATGGTGCCGCCATCCGCTTTTTCAAAATAACCTTTACGCGCTTCGTGAGCACCGGTAAATGAGCCCTTTTCATGACCAAATAGTTCACTTTCAATAATGCCCTCAGGGATTGCACCGCAGTTTACGATCACCAAATTATTACGATTTCTTTTACTCAGTGAGTGAATAGCACGTGCGGTAACATCTTTCCCAACTCCACTTTCACCCTGCAGTAAAACGGTAATGTCCGTTTTAGAAATCTGCATGATTTTGTCAATCACCTGCTTAATAGCCGTCGATTCACCGATAATTCCGTATCGCTCTTGTAATGCTTCTCTGTCCATAATATGTCTTTATTATTTAGACCTTAAAGGTAATAAAGTTCTGATTCTTGGCATAGAGTGGATTTGATTATCAATGAAAGATAGTGGATAATTATAACTTGAAACTTTCGGAGCAGTTTAGAATTCAATTATACATATCGTTATTTGTAAAAATTTTGTAACCAATGATTAATTAAGTCGTCATACTTACATTAATAGCTTGATAGGGGCGACATTATGAGTAGTAATCTGAATGAGTAGATCAGTTCAAAACGAAGATTTTCGACTTATTAATAGAATTCTGAATGGAAAACAGGATTTATATGAGATTTTAGTTGAAAGATACTCATCGATGGTTTTTCATGTAGTACGCCGATTTGAGAAGGATGAGGATGAGGTAGAAGAGTTGGCTCAGGAAATTTTTGTTAAAGCCTATGAGAAACTTCATCAGTTCAATGAAAATTCGAAGTTCTCTACATGGCTTTATACGATTGCAATGAATCACTGTCGTGATTATGCGAAAAATGTAAGAAGAAAGAATCAACGATTCAGTGAAATGGAATCAGGATTTTTAGATTCCGACCTTATTGAGCAGCAAACTCCTCACTTGAAGATGGAGATCAAAGAGTGGGGGCGCCTGTTAAAACAATCTTTATTGAAACTATCGGATGACTACTCGCAGCCGTTTTTGATGAAGTATCGAGACGGAATGAGTTACAAAACAATGTCTGAAGAGACCGGTGTATCGGAAAGTGCTTTAAAAGTGCGGGTGCACCGAGCTCGAAAAGAACTTAAATCACTACTGGAAAATAAGGTGTAATCATGAGTAAAGAGAATTTAAAAAAGGATGAGCTATTTAGGCTTTTTCTGGATGGGGAACTGGATGATGAACAGGAGAGCCGGGCATTACATATGATTGCCGATGATCCTGAATTACGATCGATGCTCCATTTTGAGCGGACACTAACTCAGTCATTTGCAAGTGACCCAAATCCGGAGTCATTTGCTGTCCCCGAAAATTTCAGCAGCTCGGTGATGAACAGGATTTCTTCTGAACATGAAAATAAAAAAAGGCCTTCAAAAATAGGGATGTCACTGTTTGAGCCTAGAAAAGTAACCCTGCGTCCCATTTATGCTGCAGCCGCAGTCATTTTATTTACGTTCAGTTTTGGCTATCTCTTGCTGAATGAACAGGATCGGTCAGAGTCAGATATTGCGTCAATGGTTGGTGAGGATCAATCAGTACAGCTTGTATCTGAACAGGAATCCGAAGTATGGATTCGTTTTGTCTACTTTGACGAAAATGCAGAATCGATTGCAGTTGCCGGAGATTTTAGTGATTGGGATCCGGTAAATCTTTCGAGGGAGATCATTTATGATAAAATTGTCTGGACCGGTATGATTCCCGTGGTTAGAGGAGAGCATGACTATATGTTTGTAAAAGATGGAGAAGAGTGGCTTACAGATCCGTTAGCCGATGTACAGCGTGATGATGGATTTGGTAATAAAAATGCCGTGCTATTTATATGATTAAATGGCTGCCGGCAGTAATATTATTAGCTTTAATTCCATTAACAGGCCTTAGCCAAAGCTTGGATAAAATACTTTTGCTTGATTCCAGAACGGGGTATACGACCAATTCATATCTAAACCCAATGCTTTCCGAATGGAACCGCGACATGAATACCGGTTACTCGACTTTAACTCCAATGGGTAACATTTTCCTGAGTAGTGGGAATTTTTCATCCGACCTGACAGCCGGAGCATCCTACAGCAAGTTTTTGGATGATAATGATGATTGGTCATCCCTTTTTATGTTATTGAACTCAAATTATCGGCTGAATGACAGATTCAGTGCCGGAATTGAAACGGGAGGAAGTTACTATTCAACACTGGTTGATCGATCAATTCTTTGGATTCAACCTGTTCTTAGTTTCTCTCCTTCGCTGTTTACAAAAATCAACCTGAAAGCCGGATCATCATTCAGAAAAGAGAGCGGTGATATCGACACGGAGTCATCAGGATTTGAACAGTTCAATAACTACAGTATTGAGTTTGAGACCTGGCCTACTTTCAAATGGCAGTTAAGAGCAGGTATATTTGGTGATCTGGATAATCCTGCAGAGAGCCTTGGAGCTCGCATCTCCTCAGATTTTAATATCTCAAGAAACTGGAATTTGAACCTTCGTACCGGATTGGAACGATACAGGTTTCAAATAGTGACAGATGGAGGCGGAGGAGGTGGTTTCCCTCCAGTTGGCGGGCCCGGAAACGAAGATACTAAAGAAGATGAAGCAGATATTTTGTTCAGAGGTTCGGCAGGAATTAAGTATCAGGTTAATCCAACTCTTGAAATGTCAGTAAACACAGATTATTTAAATTATTTGTCCACGATCACAGAGGAATCTGTATCAGATATTCATGCTTCCATAGGTTTTCGAGTAACCTTATTCAATAGTAATCGTCATACTAGTGGAGCCAATGTTGAGCTGAGTCAAAATGGTTCTCAAACCATCTTGTTGAATTTAAAGTATAGCGGAGATGGGCAATTATATATAGTTGGCGATTTTAATGACTGGGAAAAGCCAGGTATTCCACTTTCTAAACAAAGAAAGTCACGATTTGTAGCTCAGCTTTCGTTGGAAGCCGGAGCGTATGAGTACAAGATTTTACTGATTGAAGATGGCGAAGAAAAGTGGCTTGAGCTATCTGAAGATACATTTACAGTTTCGGATGGTTTTGGTGGAGAAAACGGATTGATTTTTATTGATTAAGTAAGATAACTATGAATAAAAGATACAGACATATCAGAAAAGGGGTCCTTTCTTTGGGGTTGGTACTTCTTCTACTGTTTCCTGTCAACATATTTGCACAGGAAACATTATCAGGCTTATTGGAGCGGGCAACTGCATCCGGAATTGAGCAAGATAGAATTGCGGAAGTTCAAAGCCGTATAGAGTCACACGGTTTGAGTGAACAGGAGTTTATGAAAATACTGCAGCCGGCCGTTGAAATGGCAGGGGATAACTTGCCGTATGAAATGATTTTTGAAAAAGTATTCGAAGGAATATCGAAAGGTGTTTCGGTTCAGCGGATGTCTCCCGTGTTGTCGTCTATTCGTGATAATGCTTCCAGGTCTGCACAATTGGTGGATCGATGGATGGAGCGCCCTGAAGTAGATCAGTTTATTCAGAAAGAGGAGGGGCGGTTATCCAAACCTCAATATAGAAATGAGATGGTCAAGGCAGGGTCTAAAGCGATGATGCAAAATGTAAATGAGGATGTATTAACAGAAACTCTTAACAATGTTGCTGATGGCAATATGGAAAGAGTAAGGCCTTCCGGTTTACTGGCTGCAATCAATATTTTAAGTGACTTGCCTGATGGGGCAGCGGCAGCATCTGAAAATGCCAAGATTGTTTTAAAAGCGCTACAGAGCGGGTTCGAAGCGGGGGATATGCAAAAATTACCGGCAGCTATGAATATGGCTCAGCGCAGAAGTCAGCTTCCGGCGGCGGCCGTTGGCAAAGGTTTAATGCAGCAGTTAGAAAGAGGATTGCCAAGTGAAAGAATCTTACAAAATTTGTTTAACGGAGAGATTGGGGGTGGCCCACCGGGCAATGTACCCGGAGGTATAAGAAATGACAGGCCGGGAAGACCCGGAGGTAATTAAGTAAAAGGGCGTTTTAAGACGCCCTTTTTTGTTTTTAAAAATTCAAAAAAAAATTGTAACGGATTGGTTCTTGACTCGTCACATGACTAAGTGAAAGATTTTTTCGATAAACAATCTTAATAATAAATCAATCAAATACAGATATGAAAAGTCTATCTAACATATTCAACAAAACATTAATGGCCGTTTTGGCTATAGGTATGTTTGCATTTGTGGGCTGTTCTACAGACAGTACTCCAGGAATGGGAACAATGGAAATCAAGCTTCATGACGCCCCTGCTGACTACGATGAAGTTAATGTCTTTATCGAACGAGTAGAAGTTAATAACTCAACGAACGAGGATGAAGGCTGGCAAGTGATCAGTGAACCCAGTGAGCAGTTCAATCTACTTGAACTGACTAATGGAGTTTTTGAAGTTATCGGTGAAGCTGAATTAGAAGAAGGACTCTATCCGCAAATTCGTCTGATCTTAAGCAGAGACAACAACAATGTTGTTGTAGACGGTGAATCACACGATCTGTTTATACCAAGCGGTAGTCAAACCGGTGTGAAGTTGAACGTAAATGCAGAAATTGAGGAAGGTATTGTTTACACACTCCTGCTCGATTTTGACGCTCTTCGATCTGTACACACTACGGGTCAATCACCAGCCATAGACTATATCCTCAAGCCGGTTATTCGCGCTTCTAATGAAGCTCTTACCGGAAATATCGGAGGAAATGTAAGTCCAGCAGATGCCAGGGCAGCTGTATTTGCAATTGCCGGAGAAGATACGCTTTCATCAACATATGCTGATGAAGAGTCCGGTGAATTTCTGTTGGTTGGACTTGAAGACGGATCTTATGACGTTTCTGTTGAACCGAGAGAAGACGGTTTTGGAAGCGAGTATCTCGAGAATGTTGAAGTTACGGTAGGTGAGACTACAGACCTGGAAACTATTGAGTTAACAGTAGAAGGTAACTAAAGAGTAGACGGTTAAAGTAAGAGACCCGATTTGTAAGAATCAAAGCACTTGCAGTGTGCGAATTGGTTCGAGACAGATCAGAGAACACAAAAAAAAGCTCCGGTTGGTCCCGGAGCTTTTTTTATATCAATATTTAAGTTGGTCGTCAGGCTGTAACTACAGTTTGATTATAAAACTCAGCAATTGAACTTTTACGTATTGGCTTTGCAATCAGGGTAGCGGAAGTGTAGTCGGTAACTTCAACCTCTACGTAATCACCTTTTTTGAAATTCTTTTTGTCGAACACAACCATTTTATTGGTGTCGGTTCGGCCTGAAAGCTGCTCATCTGATTTCTTACTGGTTCCTTCAACCAATACCAGATGGCGTCGGGCCACTTCATCTTTATTATTTTTCTCCTGAATGGCCATTTGCTGTTTAATAATCTCTGTCAATCTTCTCTTCTTTATTTTTTCAGGCACATTGTCTTCATACTTACGTGCGGCAAGAGTTCTTTCACGTTCAGAATATGCAAACATGTATGCAAGGTCGTACTCTACAATTTTCATGAGTGACATGGTTGCTTCGTGCTCCTCTTCGGTCTCATCACAAAAACCTGCAATGATATCCGTTGATAGCGATACCCCGGGAATGATTTCCCGCATTCTGTCAATCAGTTTTAAGTACTGGTCGCGGGTGTAGGGCCGGCGCATTCTCTCCAGCATGGTGTCACTGCCTGCCTGTGCCGGTATGTGAATGTAGTTACAAAGATTCGGGCGTTCAGCAATTAAATGAAGCAGTGGCTCCGGAAAATCTTTTGGATGTGGAGATGAAAATCTGAACCGTATTTCCGGATTTGCCTTGCTGACTTCATCCATCAATTTTGTGAAATCAATGTCTTCATATTGATAGGAATTTACATTCTGCCCAAGAACGGTGACCTCTTTATATCCCTGATCATTTAGCTGGCTGATTTCATCCATTATACTGCTCAACGGACGACTTCGTTCGCGACCTCTTGTGAAGGGAACAACACAGAAAGCACACATATTATCACATCCGCGCATAATTGAAACGAAAGCAGTGACGCCGTTGCCACTGGTTCGAACCGGAGTAATATCAGCATAGGTTTCTTCAAGTGACAGGAGCACATTAACGGCTTTGCGTCCGTCGTTAACTTCTTTAAGCAAATTTGGAATATCCCTGTATGCATCCGGTCCGACAACAATATCGACCAGCTGTTCTTTTTCGATGATATTCTCTTTGATGCGCTCGGCCATGCAGCCCAGAACACCAACTGTTAAGTCTTTCTTCTCTTTTTTAAGCGACCGAAACTCCTTGAGCCGATTCCATACCCGTGTTTCTGCATTTTCACGGATAGAGCAAGTATTCACAAAAATAACATCTGCTTCTTCTGCAGAATGAACGGGACTCATTCCTTCATCCATTAGAATAGAGTTGACTACTTCAGAGTCGGCCATATTCATCTGGCATCCGTAAGTCTCTATGTAAAATCGTTTATCACTCATAACAGCGGAATTGAAAAAGAAAAGTTAATGAAAAAAATAACGGACAAGCGTGACCGTAATAGAGCTTCAAAAGATACAAATTTAAAAAATGGATGTCATAACAGAATCAGGATCTTAATTCTGATTTCGTAGCCTTAAAGGAAGGTGTACGATTTGTTACTCAATTTCACCATCGGGAGTGGTGATGAGTTTGAATATATCTCTGCCGGATTTTTGAGGGCCTGTAAAAGTTCCGTCATTGGAGAGGGTCCAACCGGTGAATGCGATATTGCCGTTAGATAATCCGATAACGGATTCCGCCATTTCATCCAGTTCACCGCCATAGGTGTTCAAATAGTTCAGAGATCCATTTAATCCAAGGCTAACCATAAAAATATCCGTATCACCTATGTTCAGCTCATCAAAGTCTCCATCATTTGATTGTGTTTGACCCACCGCAACAATATCTCCGTTTTCAATTTCAGTAATTCCATTTAATCCATCTGAGTTGCTTCCCCCATACGTGTTGAGCCACTGTACGGATCCAAAATCTGTTGTTTTGAGAACAAAAGCATCATTTCCGCCGCTGTTCGTGTTTTGGAAGATTCCATCATTTGAAGAGGATCGGCCGGCTATGGCAAATCCATTATCTGACGTGGTTACAATTGAGTTTGCTAATTCGGCTCCGGATCCACTGTAGGTGTAAAGAGAATTGAAAATACCATTTGGCTCAAGCTTCATAAGAAAAGCCCCGCTTTCTCCGGGTTGACGCCCACTGAAATCGTTGTCGGAAGATGAGTATGAGCCAACAACGGCAATCTGTCCATTCGGGCCGATGGTCAGATCCATTGCTTCATCATTTTCTGCTCCACCAAAGGTTTCGAGCCAATTAATTTGACCGCTAACATCTGTGAGCATGACAAAAATATCTTTAGAAAAGTTGGAACGACCTGAGAAGTTACCGTTAACCGATCGGGTTGAACCGGTAATCAGGTATCCACCATTTGGACCTTCAATCAGCGCATATCCATAATCTTCGTCTGCACCGCCATAAGTACGAGTCCAGATCAGGTTGCCGTTAGGAGATATCTTAATTAGAAAAATGTCGTTTTCGCCACGGTTCGAATTTTGAAACTGATCGTCATCCGAACGGTTATAGCCGGTAATGACAAAATTACCCTGCGAATCCTGAATGACATCCATTGCCCAGTCGCTGTTGGACCCACCATATGTGTTTACCCACTGTTGTGTGCCGTCAGAAGTGTGTTTAAGTGCAAAAACATCGCGATTACCGCGAGCCTGACCGGAGAAAATGCCATCGTCCGAAGTTGTGGTTCCAACAATCAAAAAACCACCATCTTCTGTTTGTATGATGGTTTTTCCCAAATCGTCGTTGGAGCCGCCATATGAAAACTCGGGCTCGGGATCATCGGAATCTTGAGGAGGTTGCGTGATCGACTCCGCGTCGCACGAAAACATAAAAACTACAAGTAGGAGAACAATTCCCGGGAAGTTGAATTTTCGCATGACGGAATAAATGGTTTTAATCTTTTTGAACCTTATAGGCTGAAAAGAATGATGTTTGTAGTTTTGAGCTAAACTACGTTTCAGTTTGAATAAGTTCCACTTCAAAGATAAGAACTGCTCCTTCAGGGATTCCATTAGGAGTGTCTGTACCATATCCAATATCCGCCGGTATAAAAAGTTCGTAGACCGCGCCTTCACTCATGAGCTGAATACCTTCAGAAAAGCCCGGTATTACTGGATTGGAAGTAACCTCGGGGTCTTGAGATAAATTAAACTGAGCGGTTCCATTCTGTGATTCTTCAAAAACATAGCCATTTGTAAATGATCCGGTATAGTTTACTCTCACCTGGCTGTTTTCTCCGGGAGTGGAACCTGTACCTTCTTCAATCACTCGATATTGTAATCCACTCTCCGTTACCTGCACATCTTCCCGTTCGGCGTTATCGGTCAGGAATTGGCTAGGTTGCTGTAAAAAAGAGTCAAGAGTGATGTCAAAAATGAGAACAGAGCCCGGCCGGATAGGTGTTCCTGGCGGTGGGTTGTCGCCATAACCTAACTCAGACGGTATCACTAATTCATATTCAGATCCCACTTCCATCAGTTGAACTCCTTCATTGATCCCGGATATGATATCATCCGAAAGGGCAAAATAGTCGAGCTGGGTTGTACGAACAAAAACATCACCGTTTATGAGGCGGCCTTCATATTCAACGAAAACAACAGCGCCGTTATACGGATTTTCGCCTTCGCTCTCTTGCAGAACCCGGTACTGAAGTCCGCTGGGAGTAACGGTTACGCCCTCTTTTTGAGCATTTTCTTCAAGAAAATCAGTTTCATCAACCGGTTCATTGGGGTCATTCGGAGAATTTAAACAGCCTGTAAAAAGTAGAAATGCAAGCAGTGCGGGAATAATTTGTATTGAATATTTCATAAAAAAGTTTGGTAGATAATTAGTGTAATGTGTCAAAGTTCTGCTGATGATGGTAATTTTCTAATAGATGTTTCCAGTTCAATAACTTCTGATGAAATGGAGTGTTCGATGTCGTTACCAAGTTGAGGCCCATAGAAATTTTCGTCAGTATATTGACTCCAGAAAGTTCTTTGATGGTCAATTAACGGGATTGACTGGTCAATCAAGTCCGGATCGTAAAACAGAATTTTTCGATGAAGCTCTTCAAAAGCATCATTGATCTGACTTGCAAGTGTAACGATGAAAGGAGAACGATGTTTCGTCTCATCTTCCAGCAAATTTTGAAGACCAAATAGGTCAAGTCTGATTTTATGACAAAGTTCGAGCAGGTCAGTTTTGAAAATAATTTCGGACTGACCGGCTCTTTTTTTGTAGTAGTTGTAATTTCTGATGAATTTCCGGCTTGTTGTAAGGGTTGCAGCAGCTGCTGCGGCCGTGAATTCAATCAGATCGTCGGGGTTTATTTTGGCCATTCCGCCGGATTTTCTCTCCAGGCATTCAACATTTTCAGATCACTCTCTTTGATATAACTCTCTTCAAGGGCCACTTCGATAAGTGTTGCGTAGTCTGTAAGGCAATATACCGGAATGTCTAATTTTGCAAATTGATCGATGGCAGCCTGAAAGCCATAGGTAAATATGCTTAACACTCCACGAACGTCGGCACCAATAAACTGTAGGGCTTCAATAACGGAAACCGCGGAACCGCCGGTTGAGATCAAATCTTCGATGACAATGGTAGACTGACCTTTGTCGACACCACCTTCAATCTGATTGCCTAAACCGTAGGCTTTTGCTTTTGCACGAACATAAGCCAGTGGTTTATCCAGATTTTCTGCAACCCATGCGGCATGAGGAATTCCGGCCGTTGCCGTGCCGGTAATAACTTCTACATCACTAAAATCCTGATTTATGATATCGACTAAAGCTTTTGAAATCTTTTTTCTGATTTTTGGATAGCGTAATGTTAGCCGGTTATCGCAATATATCGGTGAATTCCAACCGGATGACCACGTGAAAGGGTCATTAGGCCGCAGGATTACAGCGTCAATTTCAAGTAGATGCTTGGCCAGTTCCCTGGCAAAGTTTTTATCTACGATTTTATTTATTGTATGTGTTTCTTCTACCATGTTGTTAATGATTCTAAACTCTTGTTTCGTCTTTACAGTTTAGACTGATATTTCAATGTTCAAGTTATGAAACTCGTGTTAACTGTCTGTTATTATATTTTTTCAGGGAAATCTTAAATCAGAAGTGATCCCAATAATGATTTTAGCAGCTCTAAACATATAAGTGCATATACACCTGCTGCTAAATCATCGGCTAATATACCAATTTTTCCGGGCAATTTCTCTAATCGAACGATTCCCAACGGTTTGAAAATATCAAAGAGCCGAAAGATGATAAAACCGGCGAACAGTAGAATTAAATTGGCTGTGGTATCATAATGGAAAGCTGTAAAGATAAATACCATGGTTTGGCCGGCCGTCTCATCGATCACAAATTGCCCCGGATCGTCACCATACTTACCTACACAGACATCCGTACTCCACAGTGAAATAAGTGATGCAATTACTGCAAATCCGGCAATACCAAAAACAGGATGAATTAAATATGCAGCATAAATAAACGGCAGAGTGAAGAGGCTGCCCCATGTACCGGGAGCTTTTGGAAGTAGACCGGAACCAAAAAATGTACCAAGCGTAAGTTTGAGTAATCTCATGATACGGGAGAACTCTTAAACAGAGATCGGTTTACAAACAGATACTCAATCCCTGAATAGACGGTAATTAGAACAACAACAACCATTCCCCAGAAAAAGAGATCCAGGCTGTAGATATTCAGCACAAACCTGCCTACGGCTCCATCAAACAGTAGCAGAAAACCAAATAGCAGAGCCACATAGAGGTAGCCCATCTGGATAGCGGTTTTAATCTTAGCGGTTTTTCTGGTTTGAAGGGTAATGTTTTTCCGTTTAGTATAAATTCTCAGACCGGTAATGGAGAGATCCCGAAAAACAATGACTGCAACTGCCCACCAGGGAAACTGGGTAGGATCGAGGAAGGGAAGGCATACAAATCCGGCAAACGTTAAAAATTTATCCGCCAATGGATCCATGAAAATTCCATACTCACTCTCAACATCATAACGCCGGGCATAGTACCCGTCAAGCGCATCAGTAATTGCCGCTACAGCAAAAACGACTAAACTGATACCGCGAAGCAGGAGGTCTTCCTGAATAAAAAGAAGCAAAAAAATGGGCGCCATGCCCATTCTCAAGGTGCTGAGTATGTTTGGTAATTTTTCCACACCAAAAGGTAAAGTTCTCTGTTAACAAATGATATATTAATTCCCTGAAAAGGTGTGCGAACAGAATACAAAATTTCATTGATCACCTGCAAAATCCTATTTTCCAACTCTATGAAAAAAGCGCATATAATTTCTATTGGAAATGAACTTCTGATTGGAGACACGGTCAACACGAATGCATCGTGGTTAGGCGGACTGTTGACAGAGCAGGGTTTTTATGTTGAACAGGTGTCCACAATCCCTGACAGTTACGATCTTATTTTTGGTAATGTAAAAAGCTCATTGGTTGAAGCAAAAGTAACGATTGTGACCGGAGGCCTCGGCCCTACACACGACGATATCACCAAAAAAGTAATGGTTGATCTTTTCGATACGGAACTGATCGAAAACAACGAAGTTCTCGATTTCATAAAGTCGATCTTTAAAAGGCGTGGTTTTGAATTCAGCCGGTCAAATGCAGCGCAGGCATGGGTCCCAAAGAATTGTGATGTACTATTCAACAATAAAGGCACAGCTCCGGGAATGTGGTTTGAGGAGCAGGGAAATATTTTAGTCGTTTTACCGGGAGTTCCAACAGAAATGAAGTTTTTGATGGAAGAAAGAGTGATCCCTAAACTCCATGAAAAGTTTCCCGATCGAGAAGCATGGGCTACACAATACTTTAAAACCTCCGGAGTGCCGGAAAGCACACTCAGCGATCATATTGGTGATCTTAACGAATTTGAAAACAATGGCGTTGGAGTTGCTTATTTACCGGGTGTATCCGGGGTTACAATTCGAATCAGTGCAAATGGATTGGATGTTAAACAGGCAGAGGGTAAACTCGAGACCCTTAAGAACTATCTTTATGATAAAGTAGGAGCCGTAATTTTTGGTGAGGGAAAAAACCTTACACTGGAGGCGGTGACCGGTAAATTGTTAAGCGATAATAAACTGACAATTGCCACTGCAGAAAGTTGTACCGGTGGACTTTTATCCAGTAAAATAACAGATATTCCGGGAAGCAGTGTCTACATGAAAGGCGGAATTGTAGCCTATGCAAACGAGATTAAAGAGGGGTTTTTGAAGGTATCAAAAAAAGATTTAGAGAAATCCGGTGCGGTTAGTAAAATTGTAGCTTTGCAAATGGCCAAAGGTGTGGCCGAAGCTATGAATGCCGATATTGGCGTTTCGGCAACCGGAATTGCAGGACCCGACGGAGGGACTCCGGACAAACCGGTAGGCACGGTATGGATGGGTTTCTGGATTAAAGGGGATCACTTTGCACTAAAAACGGTTCTCAGTAATGACCGGTTACTCAACAAGGAGCGGACGGTTATGATTATACTTGAAACGATTCGAAGAAGACTACTGAAGCTGGAAGAGCTGCCATATCAACTGAAACCTCAGACGGTTTGATCTATTTGTTAGCAATATGGACGGCGTTCAGTTTTTCTGTACAGGATACTATTCCGCCTGTTCAACAGGATACCCTGCCAGAACCGGCCGTAATGGATACCATTCCTGATTCTACGTATGCGGATTCCACCCTGATCGAAGAACCCGAACCGGAAATTCCGGATACTGTATATGTCTGGAAATACAAGATGCAACAAACCATGGATGTTGCAGAAACGGACAGTAGTCTTCGATGGATTAATATGGTGAATCTGTTTGATCGCTTTTACGGGAAGAGCGGAGCAATAACCTACAGAACCGGTACTGCCGGTCGGCCGGACGGGCTGGAACTGCACTCATTTGAAACCAGACACCTGAATATGGAGCTGGAAGGGATGAGTATCAATGATCCGCTGACCGGCGCTGTTCACTGGAATCGAATTCCAATTCGAAAGATCAAGGAGTACAGAGAAGCAGATTATGGGGCTTCATATTACGGTCAAATTCGATTGATTGATCACTATTTAACGCAACCCCGAACCTATCTGAATTTTGACGAGAGTAAATACAATTATCGTAATCTCGATTTTGTGTTTACCCAAAATTTTCGATCCGATACCAACCTGGAGTTGTCATTCTGGGACAGAAGAGATGGTGGCAGTTACAATCGATCTGATGTTGAAGGCAGGCAGGCTGCCGTGCGGGTTTATCATCAACTCTCGAATCGATGGCTCCTGAAAACCATGTATCTTAATAATGCAATCGATCGGGAAGAATCATTTGGCTATATAGTGAATGACCCTCTGCTTTTTACGTTTAACCGGTTTGTTGAAACACCGATTGAAAATAATGCGTCTTCCAATCAAACATCGAGCGATATCTATTTAAAGGCGCAATATCGACCTGATATTAACAGTGCTGTACGAACGGAGTTCGGGCTTCACTATCAAACCAATAAATGGTCGCTAGAATATTCGGCGGACTCGCTTTCAACGGATTTTAAACAGACCGAACTATTTGTACGTCAGAATTTAACTTATGGAGGTACAGATCTTACAGTTCAGGGAAGTGCTAACTGGCTGAGTGAATCGACCAATAGGAATCTTTCAAAAAGCAACTGGCTTGGTGGCCGAGCCAAAGCCGATCTGAATAGCCGTTTATTATCCTGGTTAAACATTCAGGGTTATGCGGTAAGTGAGTACTGGGATGATAGTCGTTTTAGTTCTGAACTGTCGGGAAGAGTCACGTTTTTCCCGGATAGCCGAATTACGCTCTCCGGATTTGGCGGTGTGATGAACAGAGCTCCTGATTTACAGTCTCTCTATTGGATTTCAGATATTTATGATGGAAATTCCCAGCTTCAAAATGAGCAGGAACTCACGATGGGTGGGTCAGCAGAAGTTCGGGTTTTGGATTGGCTCAGTACAGGTGTAAGAGGTGACTTTCGTTTGAATGAAAACAGTATATTTGTTGATGATGAGAACCGTTTTACCAATATTGATCCATATACTCATTTGAGTGGAACCGGATGGATTGGCCTGGACAGCCGGCTGTTCGAAGGTGAGTTATCAGCGGTGTATAAAAAGTTTTTGAATGATTCAGAAAATCCGATCAATCAGCAACTGGAATTATCCGGAGATCGAATTTGGTTGAAAGGAAATCTGTACTGGAAAAGCTATCTTTTTGATAGGGCAACATTTGTAACGGCAGGTGTTTCAGGAGTTTTTTCACCACAGGCATTTAGTACGGCAGAGTATATCACACCGCTGAATCGATGGCAGCACGGAACAAATCCTACAGTAAATCCTTCCTATCACAGAATGGATGTGGATATATCGGCACGAATAAGATGGTTTATGTTGTTGTTAAAGTGGGAAAATGTACTTGACGGTGTGAATCAGCCGGGCTACTTTGAGTCGACCGGTTACCCCATGCCCGAACGTCGTTTTCGATTGGGACTTAGAATATTATTTACAAATTAGGTGAGCAAAACATGAGCTTGGGATATGTATTAAAAGAAGGAGTAGCCGGATTAAGCCGAGCACGCCTGGCGGCATTTACGTCGATATTTTCACTTTTTGTTGCGGTGCTACTTGTAGGAGTTCTATCAAGGGTTGGTTTTAATGCATTTGAAGTGATACAGATTTTAAAACAGCAGGTGGAAGTTGAAGTTTTTCTGCAAAATGTAGACGATCAGACAACGCAGGAGATCAGAGATAGAATTGAACAAGAGACAATCGTAGCAGAACTTTCTTATATCTCAAGAGACAGCGCCTCGAAAATTTTTCAGCAGGATTTTGGTATCGGCAGTGATGCACTGGCAGACCTTCAGTTTTTACCGGCATCCTTTAAGGTAAAAGTGAATGAGAATGCTGAAATTGCTCAAATTGACTCTCTTGTTCAGCAGATGTCTGACTATCGCGGGGTAGATGAAGTACGATTCAATCAGGCACTGCTACAAACGCTGGAGTCCAGAACGGAGACACTGTTTATCATAGGCAGTTCAATCGGGGCTTTTATCCTTTTTGTGGCCATGATTTTGGTTTTCAACACAATCCGCTTAACAATTTATGCCAAACGCGACCTGATTCGAGCCATGAAATTAGTCGGTGCAACAAACAGCTTTATTCGCCGGCCTTTTCTAATTGAAGGGATTTTCCAGGGTGTGATAGCAGGTACACTTGCTGCCTCAATAATCTATATTCTGTTTGAGTGGGTTGTGCCTCAAATTGTGCCACAGCTGGGAGTACTATCCTGGCCATTTGGAAGATGGTATTTCTTACTGGCGGCCGTTCTTTTACTTGCTATCATCATGGGGTGGTGGGGAAGCCGGTGGGCTGCACGCAAATTTATTAGAGAAACCAAGGTTTATACCACAAATTGAAAATCGTACTCTTCGCAATGATAGTGATTGCCAAACCGGGTTTTTCTAAAGAAGTGAGAAGTGGTTTAAGCTTCTTCCTTTTTTAATGATTTGATCTTATCACCGCTCTCTTTTCTCTTTTGGCAAGCTTCTTCGTCTCGGCATGTTCCAAACAGGTGAAGTGAATGTCCGTCCACATTAAAGTCATGAATTTGCTCCATTAACTTTTGAATCTCCAGGATTCTGGGATCACAAAATTCAATGACTACTCCACACTCTTTGCAGATCATATGATCGTGCTGCTGGTAAGCATACGATCGTTCATAGTAATATTGATTCTTTCCGAACTGCTGTCGCTGTACGAGACCGCATTCAATCAAAAGATCCAGTGTATTATAAACCGTTGCCCTCGACACCCGGGTGCCCGCATTTTTCATATTGAAAAAGATATCATCTGCGTCGAAGTGACCTTCTGCGCGGTAGATCTCTTCCAATACCATAAACCGTTCCGGTGTTTGACGCTGGTTTCTCTCTTTCAGATAGGTTCTGAAAATTTCTTTTACTAAGGTAATTGTTTCTTCCTGGGCCGGATGTGCCATAGCGGTACGAAATTAATTCTGCAGTGAATGTATTTGAATAGAGTCGAATTTAATATGTATTATCAGAACCACAAAAACTAAATGAAATTGCCCGGATAATTAATAACCCTATAATATTTGGGTAATATGTTATCTTAACAGCAATCTACCAGTTAACAAAATTCAAAGATATGCCAACGCTCGTTGCTTTTGAAACTCTGACGGAACTCTATCAAAATCTAGTTCAAAAATACGAAAATTCTCTTAAAACTGCTTTTGCTTTTAAACCGGCACCTGATGCCGATTATAAAACGGTTACCTGGAGTACGGTACGCGACGATGTGAATGCATTGGCCAGTTATTTGATCGATTTTGGCATCGAAAAAGATGACCGTGTAGCCATTTTGAGTGAGAACCGGTACGAGTGGGCAATTGTAGACCTGGCAATTCAGATGGTAGGTGCAATCAATGTTTCTCTTTATACAACTCTGCCTCCTAAACAGTGTGAATTTATTCTGAAAGATTCCGAGGCAAAATTGTTCTTTGTGTCAACCGGTATCCAGCTGAAAAAAGCGGTAGAGGTTTTTGATAACTGTCCGGACCTGAAGCATGTGGTGGCATTTGATGAGCCAAAAGTACAGAAGTATATGGAGAATGATTTTGTTTCACTCTTTGATACAGTCTGTGTTGATGGCGTTAAGTCTGAGCCTAAAAATAGTGAGACAATTAAAAAACGGGCATTGGAAGCAGAACCTGAAAATGTAGCCACGCTCATCTATACTTCAGGAACAACGGGGAATCCGAAAGGGGCGATGCTCACTCACAGAAATATTGTTAGTAATGTAAAATCGGCTCACGAGGCGATTAGTATTGGCGAGACTGACCGCTGTTTGTCGTTTTTGCCGCTCTGCCACTCTTTTGAGAGAACAGGCGGATACTACGCGATGATGGCGGGAGGAGCCGAGATCTATTACGCAGAAAGCGTGGATACGGTAGCCAAGAATATGCTGGAGGTTCATCCAACAATTGTAATTAGTGTGCCACGGCTCTTTGAAAAGATCTACAACCTAGTGATGAGTAATGTGAAAGAGGGTTCGGCTATTCAGCAATCCATTTTTGAGTGGGCACTGGATATTGGTAAACGATACTGGCAGGGCGAGCGCGGGTTAATTAGTATGCAAAAGAAAATTGCTGATAAACTGGTTTTTGACAAACTAAAACAGCGTACCGGCGGAAATATTCGATTTTTCGTATCCGGTGGAGCTGCACTTCCGGCCGATATTGGTACATTTTTCATGTCAGCCGGCTTAAATATTCTGGAAGGATACGGATTGACTGAAACCTCACCGGTGATGTGTTGTAACCGATATGGTGAAGAGGAGATGGGTACCGTGGGTAAGGTTATCAATGGCGTAACTGTGGGTATTCAGCGCCTGGAGGATAGCAAGATTATAGCGCAGCTGAGCGGAGAAGATTACCCCTCAGATCTAACATCTGAAGAGGGTGAGATTCTAAATCGAGGCCCGAACACAATGAAAGGCTACTGGAAAAATGAGGAAGCCACAAATGAGATGATTGATAAGGAGGGTTGGCTGCATACCGGTGATGTGGGTAAGTTTGAAAACGGTCGCCTGAAAATCACCGATCGAATTAAGCATATGATTGTAAATGCCGGGGGTAAGAATATCTACCCGGGACCTATTGAAGATATGTTTAAAACAAGTCCATGGATTGATCAGTTGGTAGTTGTAGGGGAGAAACGAAGTTATATGGCTGCCCTGATAGTTCCGGACTTTGAAGCTATTGAAAAGTATGCCAAACAGAACGATATCAAATATTCAGGAATTGAAGAGCTTCTTCAAAATGAAGCTGTTCAAAATCTTTACAACAAAGAGATCCGTTCCTTTTCCAAGGAGCTTGCCTCACATGAGAAGCTGCGTGATTTTAGGTTGATTCCCAACGAATTCACTGTTGAAACGGGAGAGCTGACTCCGACTCTGAAAGTGAAAAGAAGAATTATTGAGAAGAAATACGGTCACCTGATCGAAGATATTTTCGAAGGAGATCAAGCCTGATTTTAAACCGGGCAAATTTTAAAAACTGCCCGGTATTCTTAATCAATTCCTACTTATTCTTTCTTGCATCAATAAATGATTTTATTCCAAAAGCGAGAAAGAAAATGCAGAGTACAGCCATTACCGCCTGGCTGGAAGCTGCGGTAAATCGGACCGGCATTTCCCCACCAAAAAGAGCCACTGTGATCTGACGCAATCCGGTGAATGAACCGCCCAATCCCAAAAGCGCCAGCAGCATTGCCGCATGCATCGAATGCTTTTGCATGTTGTCAGACTTTTTAGCCAGTAACCCAAGCCCTACAAATACGATCCCAAATAGAGATGGGATGAGTGCGGTAAAACTCACCATTTCAGTTGCGATGTATGAAAAAAATCCCAGTATGATTAACAGGATACCAATGTTGATAGATAATTTAGGCACGACGTAAATGGTTTAATTAGAATGGTTAAGAGTTGCTTCAATTTTGTCCAGAATCTGTTTTACTCTGCGTCTGTTTACCCCCAGGTCGGAGTGTCCAACCCTGCTTGCACTTCGGATATGGAGTATGGATCCACTCGGTTTTGTTTCTACAAGAATATGTACGTCATCTTTAAAGCCGAAGAGAGGAATTTTAAAAACAGCTTCAATTCGATGCTCATCAGAGATTAAACTGAGCTGATATGGATCCAGGTTTTTTAGAACATCTGATACAGCAGGAAATAGTGTCTCTGTTTCCTGAGAATAGGTTTTGGAAACCAATGTGCAATTTGGGGAATCGGGGCAAGGCTCAATCTGTTTATGATGATCGGCATCGGATGTAAAATTGGACGGACGAGAACCCTGGAGTGGGAAAATCAAAGCCATGAGAGTCAAGAGTATGAATCCGGATAGTAAATATCTGAACTTCTTATTTCGGTTACGCTTGCTCACAAAACTCGAAACATTGATTTATCGTTTCGGCAACTTGCACTATTTTTCGATTGGCAGGTTTAATAAAACCGGTTTCTACGGCATGATCTATCATTTCAATCAACGGATCATAGTATCCGTCAATATTCATTATGGTGACGGGTTTATTTAAGATTCCAATCTGATTCCATGTAATAATCTCAAAGAGCTCTTCCATCGTGCCAAACCCTCCGGGATAGGCCACAAATGCGTCAGCGAGTTCAGCCATATGAGATTTTCTCTGATGCATATCCTTAACGGTGATCAATCGGGTAATTCCACGGTGAGCCACTTCTTTGCTGAATAGATTTTCAGGGATTACCCCAATCACCTCTCCACCATTTACCATAACTGCATCAGCTATGGCACCCATTATTCCCAGGGAGGATCCGCCATAAATGAGGTTATGATTTTTTTCGGCCAGACTTCTCCCAAATGCTTTGGCTTGATCAATGATAACATTGTTCTTTCCGGGTGATGACCCACAATAGACGCAGATGTTCATTTTCAGGACGCTACCTTTAACATTCGATCGAGAACACCTTCCAGTTTGTCCAGAAAGAATGCAACCTCCTCTGCGTTATTCTGTTTGCCAAAGCTGATACGAATACTGGAGTTGGCCAGGGCTTCATTTTTCGCAACTTCAAGTAGAACATGTGAAGGCTCAGTTGCCCCTGATGTGCATGCCGACCCATTAGAGACACAAATACCCTCAATATCCAGGTTCAAAAGTAACATCTCTCCATCCAGTCCCTGATCCGTGTTGGATTTAAATCCGATGTTTAAGATGTGTGGAACACCTTCATTTTCGGGGCCGTTAATCACAAATTGATTGGGGAACTTATCTTTAAGTCCTTCAAGTAGTGATGACCTTAGTTTCCGGAATTTTCCGGTATTGGAATCCATGTTTTCAATACTCAGCTCCATCGCTTTGGCGAGGCCCACTACTCCGGGTACATTAGAAGTTCCTCCACGCCGGCGTCGCTCCTGAGAGCCACCCTGCAGCCAGGGAATCCAGGGGGTGCCGTTTTTCACATAGAGTATGCCAATTCCCTTTGGACCATAAAGTTTGTGAGCACTGATACTGAGCATATTCAGGCCAATTTCTTTTACGTCGACCGGAATTTTACCGATACTTTGAACCGTATCGGAATGGAAGGGGACGCCTGCTTCCTTACAAACGTCAGCAATCTCTTTAATTGGGTTGATCGATCCGATTTCATTATTGACGTGCATCAGGGAGACGATAGCTGTCTTGTCGGTAATGGCGTCCTTTACTTGTTGCGCCGTGATAACTCCGTCACTATTTGGCTTCAGATAAATGATTTTAGCGCCTTGCCTTTTTAAAGCTTCGGCCGGATGTGTAACGGCGTGGTGCTCGATTGGAGATGTGATAATCTCCGTTTTTCCGGCCGGACCCAGTGCGGAAAAAACACCTTTAATGGCAGCGTTATCACTTTCGGTACCGCCGCTGGTGAAAATAATTTCAGATGGTTCCGCATTTAAGAGTTTGGCAACTTTCTCCCTTGCGTCTTCTACAGCAACTTTGCAGTTCCGGCCAATCTGGTGGGCAGCATCTGCATTCCCAAACTGAGAGTTGAAGTAGGGCAGCATTGTTTCGAGAACTTCTTTGTCAACCGGAGTGGTGGCGGCGTTATCAAAATAGACAGGGTCCATAAGTTTGATTTGTCATTTATGGTTTTATCGAGCAAACATAAAATATTCAAATTGATCATGAAAAGCAGTTGTGAATTCAAATTCAAGTAAACCTTCTCAGATTTTTTGTAATCACATATTAAATGATGGATTTAGAGAGATCAAAAGCTGAACTTTTCTTACCTTTACGACCATATCAAATTTCATAATCACAGAAAAGTTCACATGTCTACAACTGTCCCTAAAGAACCTGAAGTTACGCTCGATCTTGCCATAGAACATGGCCTCAATGAGGAAGAATTTGAAATGATCAAGAATTTCTTAGGCCGAATGCCAACATTTACGGAGCTGGGTGTCTATTCGGTGATGTGGAGTGAGCACTGTTCTTACAAAAACTCAATTCTGGAGATCAAGAAATTACCTCGCGAAGGTGATCAGCTTTTGGTTGATGCCGGAGAAGAAAACGCTGGACTGGTGGATATTGGCGATGGACTGGCGTGTGCGTTTAAAATTGAGAGTCACAATCACCCATCTGCAGTAGAGCCATATCAGGGAGCTGCAACCGGTGTAGGTGGAATTCACCGAGATATTTTTACCATGGGTGCTCGTCCGGTAGCTTCACTCAATTCACTGCGATTTGGATCGATGGATAACCCGCGTGTTCGATATTTACTGGATGGAGTTGTGCGGGGAATATCTGATTACGGTAACTCTTTCGGAATTCCAACCGTAGGCGGTGAAATCTACTTTGATGAAGCTTACGAAGGTAATCCGCTGGTTAATGCCATGAGCGTTGGGATTGTGAAGCACGGAGAAACGGCGTCGGCCATTGCCGAAGGGGTTGGAAACCCGGTACTGATTGTGGGAGCAAGTACCGGAAGGGATGGAATCCATGGGGCAACATTTGCATCCGAAGAGATCAGCGAAGAGAGTGAGGCGAAGAGGCCGAGTGTTCAGGTAGGCGATCCGTTTACTGAAAAATTGTTGCTTGAGGCGAGTCTCGAGGCGTTGAAAACCGGCGCTATTGTTGGACTGCAGGATATGGGTGCTGCCGGAATTACAAGTTCTTCGTCTGAAATGACGGCGCGGGGCGGAAAGGGAATGCGCCTCGATTTGGATAAAGTGCCGATGCGCGAAGAGGGCATGACCGCTTATGAACTACTGCTCAGCGAAAGCCAGGAGCGAATGCTGGTAGTAGCTGAAAAAGGACGCGAACAGGAAATTATTGACGTATTTGAAAAGTGGGACCTAAATGCCGTGGTTATCGGTGAAGTGGTTGAAGGGGATAAACTGACCTACATCAAAGACGGTGAAGTAAAAGCGGAAATTCCTGCCGATTCTCTGGTATTGGGCGGAGGTGCTCCTCAATATGAACGTGAAAGAAAAAAGCCGGCTTACATAGATGAAGTTCAAAATTTCGACTTTTCTTCTCTAAAACATCCGGAAAATGTAAATAAAGCATTTTTGAAAGTACTGGCCTCTCCCAATGTGGCGTCCAAGAGATGGGTTCATGAGCAGTACGATACTACCGTTCGAACCAATACTGTTAACGCTCCCGGTGCTTCGGATTCCGGTGTGATTCGGATCAAGGGAACTAAGAAAGGTTTGGCTGTGAAAACCGACTGTAACGGCCGATATGTTTACCTAAATCCAAGACGAGGCGGACAAATTGCAGTTGCCGAGTCTGCGCGGAATGTGGTTTGCAGTGGCGCAAAGCCTGTGGCAATCTCCAACTGCCTCAACTTTGGGAATCCTTACAAACCGGAAGTGTATTGGACATTTAGCGAGGCACTGGCCGGCATGGGAGATGCGTGTCGTGCGCTTAATACTCCGGTAACAGGAGGAAACGTAAGTTTATACAATGAGAACCCGAACGGAGCCATTTTCCCGACTCCGGTGATCGGAATGTTAGGGTTGATTGAGGATGTCGAAAATCACACCATGACACCTCAGTTTAAAAATGAAGGAGATATAATTTATTATCTCGGTGCGGATAGAAAAGGATTGGGAGGATCAGAATATATCAAAGCGGTGCATGGTCTCACTACCGGCAATGCTCCGGAGCTGGATCTTGATCTGGAAGTGAATTTGCAACAGACGGTTCTGAATCTGATTCATTCAAAAGTAGTGAACGCGGCTCATGATTTATCGGATGGCGGTTTAGTAGTTGCGCTTGCCGAGATGTCTATTCACTCCGGACTTGGGGCTGACGTGTCCCTTGAAAAAATGAGTGGCGGAACTTATGAAGTTCTTTTCAGTGAAGCACAATCAGGAATTGTTGTTACGGTAGACAAAGAAAACGTGGCTAAACTGGAAGCTGAAATGGGCAAAAGTAACGTTCCGTTTCATGCTATTGGTGTTGTGAGTGGGAATACATTCACGATAAACCAGACTGTGAACTTACCGGTATCAAAAATTACTGACGTCTATGAGTCGACTCTTCCAAAGGCTATGGAGCAGTAATCCATTGCTAAGTTGATTCTATTATCGATGATAGTAAGACCGGCTTAAATTGTTCAGGTATTTTACCTATTCCCTGTTTCTCTGGCCGGTAAAGATTGGAAATATGCAAACAGCCCCTGCAGCTCTTCATCAGTCATAGTGCCAAAGACTTGCCAGGGCATATATTCTTTTGGCAATTCCCTGCCCTGAGGCGTAATACCGGTTCTCATTGTTTGGAGGAAGTCGTCGGCTGTCCAGTTTCCCATAGAGCCGGCAGGTGTCAAATTGGTTGCAGCCGGCCAATCCGGAGGCACGCCCGGTATTTTTCCACCCGAAAATCCGGTACCATGACATCCGGTACAGGTAGCGGCAAGGTACTTCCCAAGTTCTGCCGGTGAACGTTCAGCTACGGGTTCGGGAACCGGCAGATTGTGGTCGATCAACTTAGCCGGAAAGAGATGGATTTCACTGTCCAGCAGATACATTAACCGGTAGGGGAGATTTATTTTTGATTCAGGAAGCTCATTATCAACCGGTTCCAGGTTTCGGATATAAGCAATTAAGGAGCTTAAATCTTTTGAATCGATCTGATTGTACTCATGAGACGGCATAAAGATGACGGATTTATTCTGTTGATTTACTCCATGCCGGATGGCTTTGATCAAGTCTTCGTCTGAGTAACTATTCCCAATACCTCCCTCCCCACTTGTAAGGTTTGTAGCAATAAATTGTCCGACAATCGGATCTTTAATGAAAACATCCCCTTTCAGATTTTCACCATGACAATCGATGCAGCCTCGAATTGTTGCAACATGCTCCCCTCGCTCTATGGATTCTACACTATTGTCGATTTCCAAAGGTTCTACTTCGACCCGGTATGTCCTGTTTCTATGGCTTTCCGTTATAAGATAGACTACCGATGATGCAATCAGAATGATCAGTATCAGAACGGCAATCGTGTTTAACCCCCATTTCACAATTTTCATGATCCAATTTCCCTCTAACTTGTTTGACGTAAATGCTTTAACAGTTTTTACACTACTTAATCAGTTGAACATCAGCAATACCATGAAATACTGATTTTTAAAAAAATCTCCGGATCTGATAAAGCAAGGAAGTGGAATATTTAGGATTTCAACGAACGATTTATATTTCAATCGAATTGAGAGAAGTGAAAATTTTAAAACAAAAAGGATTTTATGGAAGACCAAGTTGTACTTATTGTTGGCGGTTCAGGTGGTATTGGAAAAGCATCTGCGGATCTGTTTGCTAAAGCAGGAGCAAAGGTGGTATTGGCCGCCCGTGATAAAGCAAAAGCTGAGGAGAAGGCTAAAGAGATTAATGATAATGGAGGGGAAGCATTCGCAATTGAGGTGAATGTAACCGATTTAGGATCCGTATCGGATATGGCTCGTGAGGTAAATGAGAACCTGGGAGAAATTGACGTGCTGGTGAATGCATTTGGATTGGGTTTGATCCAGCCTCTGCTCGATATTAAACCGGATGACGCCAAAGAGGTATTTGATGTAAATGTCTATGGAACATTTTTGGTTACTCAAACCATCGCAAGATATATGGCAACTGCCAAAAAAGGACGAATCATCATGTTTCCGGGAATTTTAGGAAAAGCGGTGATGAGAAATACCTCCGTCTATTCTGCTTCAAAATTTGCTGTAACTGGGTTTACCAAGGCGTTGGTAGAGGAGAATAAACGGTCAGGAATTAAATTTTCACTACTCTTTTTAGGTGGAGTGGCCACTGATTTTTGGGAGAATCCAAATATTGACATGCGGGTTCAAAAGGATAAGATGCTGACTCCACAACAAGTGGCAAAGGCGGTCTATTACTCCGCTTCACAACCGGATGATTCAGTTCTGAACGAAATCACGATTCAGCCCGAATCCCACCAGATGGTATAAAAAAATCCGTCTGACCGCACCAAGCGTTCAGACGGATGAAATAAGATGTGTTAACCTATCTGACCGACTTTAGCGGTCTGATGGATAATTACTCAAAGTTTCAATCTAATTCGTTGCACGACTCCAAGTCGTGCCACGAATAATATCCTTACTATCCAACAACCGGGCACTTCTCAATAGCTATTTTGTAACTCTTTTTGATGATGTCGATTCCCTCATCAATCTGATCTTTACTAATGGTCAGTGGTGGACGGAATCGCACAGTTTTAGTTCCACAGCCAAGAATCATGAGGTTGTTGTTCATACACTCTTTGACAACTTCATTCCTCGCATGACTGTTTGGAAGGTCCATTGCGCAGAAGAGTCCTTTTCCTCGTGGATTAGAGATATGTTCAAACTGATTTGAAAGGCCTTCAATCTGTTCTTGCAGATGATTTCCAACAGTAGCCGCATTGTTTACCAACTCATCCTCTTCAATCACTTCAAGAATTCTGTCGAACCGAACCATGTCAACGAGGTTACCGCCCCAGGTTGAGTTAATTCGGGATGAGACGTGGAAACAGTTGGTTTCGATGTCATCAATTCTGTCACTTGCCAGGATACCGCACACCTGAGCTTTTTTGCCGAATGCAAGAATATCCGGTTTCACATAATATTGGTGAGCCCAGAATTTCCCGGTCAGGCCAACACCGGTTTGAACTTCATCATAGATCAACAGAGCATCAAATTCATCACAGAGGTCACGCAGGGCCTGGTGAAACTCTACTCTGAAGTGATTATCACCGCCTTCACCCTGGATCGGTTCAAGAAGAATACAGGCGATATCGTCCTTATATGTTTCAAAGTATTGACGAGCTTGTGCCAGCGCCTGTTGCTCTTCCAGCTCAACCTGCTTTGTATTATCTGCATTCAGTGGAAATTTAGCAGCCGGTGTGTGAATTCGGGGCCAATCAAATTTCGGGAAGTATTTTACCTTATTCGGATCGGTATTGGTTAATGACAACGTATAACCGCTGCGGCCATGAAAGGCTTTGTCGAGATGGAGAGCTTTGTGCCCTTTTTCAACCCGATAACCTTTTTTGAAGTTTTTCTGAACCTTCCAGTCGAAGGCAACTTTCAGGGCATTTTCTACGGCGAGGGCGCCCCCGGAAACGAAAAATGCATAGGGCATGTAATCGGGAATTCCCACACGGGAGAATGTTTCTACAAAATGAGCCATCTCTTCGGTATATACATCCGAATTGGATGGTTTGTTGATTGCAACCTGTCCGAGTTTGGCAACAAAATCCGGATCTCCGGCAAGTTTGTCGTGATTCATTCCCAGCGGATTAGATGCAAAAAAGGTAAAGAAATCCAGATAATCTTTACCGGAAGCAGAGTCGTGCAGGTAAGCTCCCTTACTTTTTTTGAGGTCGAGAACCATTTCATATCCATCAGCAAGGATATGTTTTTGCAGAGTTGAGCGTACGTTTTTCGGTTGTATCCCTTTCATGTAATGTGTTGTTTAAAATTTAATTTTTAGCTCCAGTTTGTTGGTAAGTAGAGGCTTTTAAGCTTCAAATTCAAGGAAAGTTTTCCGAATGATTTGAATGCATTTTTGAAGCTGTTCCTCATTCATAACTAAAGGAGGGGCAAAGCGAATAATATTGCCGTGAGTCGGCTTTGCTAGCAGGCCATTATCCTTCAGCTTTACACACAGATTCCAGGCCGTAGAACTGTCGGGAGAGTCGTTTATTTGTACGGCGTTGAGTAACCCTTTACCGCGAACAAGATTGATGAGTTCACATTCATCCTTTAATTCATTCATGGCTTCCCGAAAGATTTCCCCCAGTTTCCGGGCATTCTGTGATAGTTTTTCATCCTGTACTACTTCAAGCGCCGCGATAGCTACGCGGGCAGCAAGCGGATTTCCGCCAAATGTTGAACCGTGCTGACCCGGTTTGATGACATCCATAACATCGTTGTCGGCCAAAACAGCTGAAACGGGATAGACTCCGCCAGAAAGTGCTTTTCCGAGAATCAGGATATCGGGTTTTACATAGTGATCGGGTTGGCGTTCACAACTGCCCTGACACGTACAATTTCCGCAAACGGCAAGCAGAGATCCGGTTCTGGCAATACCGGTTTGAATTTCATCTGCAATAAACAGGGCATTGTGCTTTTTACAGAGTGCAGCAGCTTTTTTCAGATAGTTTTCGTCAGGTACCATTACACCGGCTTCACCCTGAATAGGTTCAACGAGGAAGCCTGCTATATTTTCACCTTTAAGAGCTTCTTCGAGCTCGTCCAGATTGTTGTATTCAACCTTTTCGAAGCCCGGAGTGTAAGGCCCAAAGTTTTTGCTTGCATCCGGATCATTGGAAAATGAAATGACGGTGGTAGTCCGCCCATGGAAGTTATTGTTACAGACAATGATCTTCGCTTCATTTTCAGGGATTCCCTTCACTTCGTACGCCCACTTTCTGCAAATTTTGATGGCGGTTTCCACACCTTCCGCACCGGTATTCATAGGCAGTACTTTATCGAAACCAAAGAAATTTGTGATGAACTGCTCATATTCACCAAGTACATTGTTATAAAATGCACGTGACGTCAATGTGAGTGTTTCAGCCTGTTTTTTCAGTGCTCCGATAATATGGGGGTGGCAGTGCCCCTGATTGACGGCAGAGTACGCCGAAAGAAAATCGAAATACCGGTTTCCCTCAGGGTCCCATACATAAACACCGTCACCTTTTGCCAAAACAACCGGCAGGGGGTGATAGTTATGAGCTCCGTATTTATCCTCGAGTTTGATAGCATCTTTGGTGGAAAGCATAAAATCTGAAAAGTCGTTTTTGTGTTATTCTTTGTGCGTAAGATAGCAAATACCCTGTTGAGGGGCGACAGGTAACGATTTTCTTTACAAATTATGAGAGAACCATGCCTATAAGTTTTAAAGTTGAAAGATAGGTGAGAACCGTGCATGTAAAGTTTACATTTGGTTCGGATCAGTATAACCTAAAGAGTAGGTTTTGAGAGTGAAAGGTAAGGTAAAGGCGAGTTTGTTTCCTCTCAATACGTCTGGATAAAATAAAAGCCCAACTGCGTGAGCAATTGAGCTTTTTTTTAAGAGTGGTGGGTTCGAACCAAAGTCCGCCTCAGGCGGATAAGAGCCCGACGAGCTATCCTTTCATGAAGTTTTCACGAATCCATTTTCGTCCCTGTCCACCCTTAAGCATTTTTCTCTTTTTAAGGCATCTGCCTTGGTTTTGTACAGTTCGGTATGAATAATTTTCCATGGCCGGTATTTAACTGTCCAGCCTTTCGTGGCAAGTTTGTTATGAGCCTTGAATCGTTGCTGAAGGTTAGATGTATAGCCAATATAGATTTTGTCGTATTTTTCCGAGTGTAGGATGTATACAGTAAACATGATGTTGGGGCCTAAAACAAAAAAAGCCCAACTGTGTGAACAATTGAGCTTTTCTAAAAGTGGCTGGTTCGAACCAACGTCCGCCTCAGGCGGATATGAGCCCGATGAACTACCTCTTTAATAAATTTTCACGAATCCATTTTCGTCCCTGTCCACCCTTAAGCATATTTTCTCTTTTTAAAGCATCTTCCTTGGTTTTGTACAGTTCGGTATGAATAATTTTCCATGGCCGGTATTTAACTGTCCAGCCTTTCGTGGCAAGTTTGTTATGAGCCTTGAATCGTTGCCGAAGATTAGATGTATAGCCAATATAGATTTTGTCATATTTTTCCGATTGTAGGATGTATACAGTAAACATGATGTTGGAGCCTAAAACAAGAAAAGCCCAACTGCGCGAGCAATTGAGCTTTTTTTAAAGTGGCGGGGGTAGGATTCGAACCTACGACCTTCGGGTTATGAGCCCGACGAGCTACCAGCTGCTCCACCCCGCGATGTCAATATGTGTTGTTGAGTTTTGAACGATGTCATTACTATCTCTCAACTAGACTCCTAAGATAAGGATTTCTATCTCACCATGTCAACATGAGATTGGAATTTAATTGTATTTTTTTCTCATGGAAACCTACATCTAAAACACTGAATTTATTTTGATCATAGGGTGATGTTTTTACTCAAAAAGGAGATTTAGTAATCTTATACAATATCGAGAGGAGGTACTGCACCTCCGGCGCAGGCAGGATTTAAGATCGTGTTTTTTGTACAAACCTACTGCTCCTCCGGAGCAAGGGTAGGGCTGAGGTTCTTTTTTTAAAATTTGTTGCTCCTTTAAAGTAAGGTTACAGCTTCTGATCTAACTCAGATATATCCTCTTCGGAATATTTCAGAAAGCAACTTATAGTGTTTTCATGCTTTAAAAGTGTTCAATTTGTTTATTTGATGCTGTTCATAGCTTTTTTTACTTCGTGCTCCGGGTAGGTATATGAGTTGGAGCCTAGATTGATACCAAACTATGGCTTCATGTCAGCTTATCCCTTACAGATTAGAATTTCTAACTAGAAAACTAGATGCAGTCTTTTTTTGTGCCCCGGATGGGGCATTATATTTGTAAGAAGCTGCCCCGTCACTACAGTAACTGCCCCGGCGGTGCAGTACAAAAAGTCTGTAAGGAAATCGTCTTTTTAGCCTCTTACTATAAAAAGAATAAAAGGAGGATCTTATGGCTGATACGTACACTCAACTTTATATCCACTTTGTGTTTGCCGTTCAAAACCGGAGAAGTATCATTCACCCTGACTGGGAGACTAAACTTTTTAGGTACATGACGGGAATTATTCAGAATAAATCACATAAAATGATTGCCATTAATGGCATGCCCGATCATATTCATATGTTTATTGGGTTTCAGCCGGTAGATCATATGTCAGAACTCATCAAAGTAGTCAAGGGAGAGACATCAAAATGGATTAATGACAATGGATTGGTTCGTGTGAAATTCAGATGGCAGGAGGGTTATGGTGCGTTTTCTTATAGCAGAAGTCATATCGATAGGGTTTATCGCTATATTCAGAATCAAAAAGAACATCACAGAAAGAAGTCGTTTCAGGAAGAGTATATTGAGTTACTGAAGGCGTATGGTGTGGAGTATGATGAGAAGTTTATCTTTAAACCTGTTGCTTACTAAAGCGGTGTACTGCATCTCCGGTGCAGGGAGAAGTTCGGAGTGCGGTTTATTACAAAGCTACTGCTCCTCCGGAGCATTTTCTATAATTATAATAAAGTGAATACTAAAGGTTGCTGCCCGGGTAGGGTGGGGTATTTTAGTTGAAGCACAAAACTATTTCAGAAGACAGGTGTTTCTCAAACTGAACGTATCATCAGAGCATTTTCATTATGCATGAGAATGCCAAGCAATTGAGAAACAGGTAGAGTATTTGATATGAAACTCAGAATAATATCAAGTAGATTATGTAAAAACATACAGCTCTTTTGGAATATATTTTTATCATAAAAGTGAGACACAGCCAATTAATACCGCGGACGGGGCATTATATTTGTAACAGAATGTAGCACGTTACTTCTGACACTGCCCCGGCGGGGCAGTACACTGAATTCCGGATCCAAATTTGAAGCTCATCGTCATAGCCCTTACCTTATGGCGTATTAGAAAACAGAAGGGCAATTTTTCAATCTGACTTTAAATTATCTGTCATGAGTGAGTACACCGATCAACAGCCAATCGTAACGGTGTTCCATGCATCCCGTTGATCTTACCATATTTATACTCTACATCGTTGGTCTGCTCGCATTTGGATATTTCTTTTTTACGAGGAATAAAAGCGGCGATGATTATTATGTAGGCGGACGAAATATGAAGAGCTACCACGTGGGGCTCTCTGTGGTGGCCACAGATGTGGGAGGAGGTTTTTCCATTGGTTTAGGAGGACTCGGTTTTGTGATGGGCCTATCCGGTTCCTGGATGCTGTTTACCGGCCTGATCGGCGCCTGGCTTGCAGCCGTGTTCTTGATTCCAAAAGTAAAACAGAATCGAGCTTTTGATAACGCATACACATTTCCCCAGGTATTTGAACACTACTACTCACCGAATGTGGCATTTGTAGCTGCAATTATATCAGCAATTGGATATGCAGGATTTACCAGTTCACAAATGCTGGCTGGCGCCAAACTTGCAAGTGGAACATTTGCTGACCTGGATCAAACCATGGCTCTTTACATTATGGGCACGGTTGCCGTTGCCTATACTGTACTGGGCGGATTGAAAGCGGTCATTTACACCGATACAATCCAGTGGGCTCTTTTGATGATTGGGCTGATATTCGTTGGGATTCCCTTTGCCTATATAGAAATTGGCGGTTTGGAGGCGATCCGTGCCACTGTTGATCCGGAGATGTTGTCACTTACCAATGTTAGCTGGCAGCAGCTTGTTTATTGGGCAGTCACCATCATCCCAATCTGGTTTGTTGGAATGACTCTCTATCAGCGGATATATGCTTGCCACGACGAAAAAACAGCAAAACGTGCCTGGTATCTCGCCGGTGTGTTCGAATGGCCAATTATGGCATTTTTAGGTGTTCTGCTTGGACTTTTCGCAAAAGTTGGAGCCGATCAGGGGATGTTTGAATATTTGGGTGCAGCCGACATATCAGATACGGATCCGGAAACGGGCCTGCCCATGTTATTAAGAACTGTGCTACCGGTAGGGTTTTTAGGTGTGATGATGGCCGCATATTTTTCGGCAATTCTCTCCACTGCGGATAGCTGCTTGATGGCTTCCTCAGGAAATGTAGTTACGGATATTATTGGCCGATTTACCCCTTTTGATCCCAACAGTTCTAAGTTTGTGAAACTTTCTCAGGTAGTTACACTTATTATCGGTGCACTGGCGCTATTGCTGGCAGGAACAATGACCAACGTACTCGATTTAATGCTTGACTCCTATGCCTTTATGGTGTCGGGACTTTTTGTACCTGTAATTGGAGCGCTCTATTGGTCGAAAAGTACACCGACCGGCGCCATGACTGCGATGCTTGTGGGAGGTTTTACAACCATCGGTTTACGATATTCAGGAGTAGAACTGCCGTATGATTTAGACCCGAACGTATTTGGAATTTCAGCTTCGGCAATTTCATTCATTGCTGTGAGCCTGATGACGAATGAAAATAAAAATGATTAATTTTCAAATTGGATGTTGAATTGGATAAAATCTAATTCAACATTCCGAATTCATCATTCAAAATTTTATAAAATGAACATTGAATATACCATCATAAAAAACGATAAAGACAGTGAACCCCGGTTTTCGAGGGATCAGATTGCAGACTTTCTTTATGATCATCTGGATCAGTATGGAGATGAAAGAGAGGCTATTCTGAAATGTATCGCCTATGCTTACGGAGACAAACAAGGTCAGGGCGGTTTTATCCTTGTTGCCCACGATAAAGATGAGATTTTGGGTGTCGTTATCATCAATAATACCAACATGGGCGGTTATATACCCGAGCATATTTTGGTGTATATTGCAGTTCATGAAAAAACCAGGGGACAGGGTGTTGGAAAATCCTTAATGAAGCGAATAATCGAAGAGACTGAGGGCGATATTGCTCTTCATGTTGAGCCCGAGAATCCTGCAAAATTTCTCTATGAGAAGTTTGGATTCACCAATAAATATCTTGAGATGAGACTAAAAAAGAGTGATCAATAGTTAAGTAAGATTTGTTGTAAAAGACGTACTGTTGACATTGAATTTTTGTGAACTGATTTATGGCATACGTAAAATTATATCGAAGTGAGCTGAAGCACAATTTTGAGTTTCTAGACTCACTATTCAAAAAAAATGGCGTCAAGTGGGGCATAACAACCAAACTTCTCTGCGGGAATCGGGCTTTTCTGGAAGAGGTGATTAACCTGGGAATTGGGGAGGTGCACGACTCCAGAATCAGCAACCTTCGTAGGATTAAGGAGATCAATTCCAATACGATGACCATCTACATCAAACCGCCACCCAAGGATATCATTCCAGATGTGGTGAAGTATGCAGATGTGAGTCTGAACACTGAACTCTCAACTCTTTATGAGCTTTCTGAAGAAGCAGAAAGGCAGAATAAAACTCATAAAGTAATCATCATGATCGAGATGGGAGACCTTCGTGAAGGGGTGATGCGGGAGGATCTCATTAATTTTTATGAAAAAGTGTTTAAGCTCCCCGGAATTTCAGTGATCGGTCTGGGTACAAATCTGAACTGCATGCACGGTGTAATGCCTGATGGTGATAAATTGATTCAGCTGGCACTTTACAAACAGATTATTGAATTACGGTTTAAAAAGGATATTCCACTGGTATCGGGCGGAACAACGGTTACCATTCCTCTTTTGATGAGAGATCAGCTGCCTGATGGCATTAACCACTTCAGGATTGGAGAGGCACTCTTTTTTGGAAAAGATCTATTCACTGACGGAGTTATCGAGGGTATGAGCGATCAGGTGATGGAGCTCTACACTCAGGTGATTGAAATTTCAGAGAAACCCGTAGTCCCATCCGGCGAGCTGGGAGTGAATCCTCAGGGGAAAAAGATTGAAGTATCTCAGGATGATTTTGGAAAAACTTCATACAGAGCCATTATTGATATCGGTGTACTTGATATACAACCCGACTATCTGATTCCGGTGAATGAAAATATAAGAATACTGGATGCCAGCTCAGACATGCTTATTCTGGATGTGGGAACCAATCCGGAAGGGTACAAGGTGGGAGATGAAATTCGGTTTAAGCTCAAATATATGGGGGCTCTCGGTCTGATGAGCTCAGACTATATCGAAAAAAGAGTTGCGGATTGAGATTTATGTTTTTTTGTGTATTTCAGCGAGAAATGAAGTAAAATGGATTTTTTAAAATGCGGAGAAACTCCAAAATCCCTGTCTGATATTTTATTTTGTGTAATAGCTTTATTTTAAAATTCGTTGTTTATTTAAGACAATGTCTAAAATAGACGTGAATTTCTATCTAATCATCATTTTAAAGTGTTAAAAATAGAATTATGGATCTACCTCAATTAAAAAAGGAGATGGCGAACTTACTTGATGGTTTACCGGATGATGCAGATTGGAATGATGTGATGTACAGCATTTATGTTCGCCAATCTATAGAAGATGGCTTAGAGGATTCAATGAAGGGTAATGTTGTTGATCACTCTGTTATTAAAGAAAAATTTCTTGAAAAAAAATGAGGGTTTTCTGGACTGAAAAATCAGAAGATCAACTTGATAAAATTTATGCTTACATAGCGTTGGATTCTCCATTTTATGCTAGGCAGACACTAAGGAAGATTATATCACAGGCAGAAAAAGCTGCTGTATCACCACTGTCGGGAAGAATTGTACCTGAAATGAATCAGGAAGAAATACGTGAGGTTTTTCATCATCCTTATAGAATTATCTACTATTTAAACTTTTCGAAAGAAAGAATTGAAGTTTTAAGCGTGCTTCATCAAGCCCGAGATTTTAATAGAAACTCACCATTAGAAGATTAGTCTTAGTATTTGATGACTAAAACAAAAATTAAACCGGTGATGAACCTGCCGGATGAATATGAAGTATTTGATTTTTCAAACGGATATGATCCCGAGGTAATGACCCGGTTTGTACAAAGTGGCGGTTGGGGAGTTGGCGGTTACAGCGAGAAGCGACAGAACATGTACCTGGCACCTCAATACGAAAATCGCCGAAATATTCATATGGGCATTGATGTTTGGGCAGCGGCCGGAGAACCGGTTTTTGCTCCGATTTCCGGTGAGGTTGCCTACCTTGCAAATCATGAACAGCAGGGGAATTATGGAGGAACGCTGGTTCTAAAGCATACCCTGAAGGGGAAAATATATTTTGCACTGTACGGCCATCTGTCGCCTGAAAGCATCTCACATCTAAAACCGGGACTAAAGGTAGAAGCCGGAGAAAAAGTTGGCGAACTTGGAGCCGAAGAGGAGAATGGAAACTGGCCTCCGCATCTGCATTATCAGATCAGTATTGAAGATCCCGGTGAGGCGGATATGCCGGGAGTCGTTTCGGATGAAGAACTCGAAGAGGCATTGAAACACTATCCCGATCCGCGAATTCTATTGGGTGAAATTTACTAACCCTTCAGACCTGACAGGTTTTGAAAACCTGTCAGGTCTTTTTAAAATCCACCAAACTCAATCCGACAGGTAGTATACAATCGTAGAAACAACCCGTACTTTTTTAATGTGTGGATTATTGTTGTCTCTGTCCATGATACTGAACTGCCCTTGAGAGGCCGTTTTAATCTTACCTAACCGGCTGTTGGAATCCTCGGCAAACTTTTCGGCGACCTGACGTGCTTCGTTCGTCGCTTGTTCGATCATTCGAGGCTTTATTTCATTCAATCGGTTAAAGATATATTCAGGGCGGATTTCATACTCATTCCCGCTGAGTGTAACACCCTGTTTTCCCAGATCAACCAATCCACTCATGATCTCTCGAACTTGTTCTACATTTTCTGAGTAGATTGTGGCCGTTTGAGATGCAATATACCGATATTGAAAATTTTCGTTGCCACCGTAAAGCTGTGCGGATCGATCAGTCAATAGCGGTGTTGAGAATGAGATTTCATCTTCTTCAATTCCGCTATCCGTCAAAAAGCTACGCACTTTATCAGCACTGTTTTCCAATGCCTGATAAGTTCCATCCAAACTGTTCCCTGCTTCTGTAAATTGAATGGGCCAGATTACAATATCTGCCAGGTGCTCCTCTTCGGCCAGACCTTTTACTGTTACGGTTCGCTCAAAACTTTTGAATTCAACAGCAGCATCTTTTAACAGATAACCCAGAGTTGCCAGACCAAGCAAGATGGAAATCCCTAAAACAATGAAACCTAAATCTTTACTATTATTCATTTGATTATTTCGATTTAAAATATTTTTGAGAGTTGCCTTTCAGAGGCTTTATAAAACCGTCAAAAGGAGCCATTCATAATCTATGAATCACAGATCCTTCACTTTGTTCAGGATGATGATATCGACTTAATAAAATGCGTTTAAAATTTAATCAATAAACGCACTTGCTGAACCTTTAATGTCTGTTTTTTTGAAACAGAGTTCGAAAACAGTACCGGTTCCATTCGAATAATATCTGTTTTCTCCCTCCAGTTGTTCCGTTAACAATTCGATCAGCTCGAGTCCCAGGGAGCTGTTTTTCATGGTTTCAAAATCATCGGGTAATCCCACACCGTTGTCAATCACTTGAATCGAAACGATTTCCTCTTCTTCATGCGATTTAAGTTGAATGATTCCCTTCTTCCTTCCTTCAAAACCGTGTTTTAAAATATTTGTAATTACTTCATTCATTAACAACGAGCAGGGTACACTTTGATTGATATTTAACTCAATCGGTTCAATGTCTATCTTCAGCTCAATATCCATATCGGTTTGCAGTGTATCGATAATATTCCGTGTTAAATTCTTCAGGCTATCAGAGAATTGAAGGCGGGTAAAGTCATTCGCCTGATAAAGCTGTTCGTGAATACCGGCCATTGATTTTATCCGGAGCACGCTTTCGAGCAGCTGACGGTTCAATTCTTCACTATCACTGTTCATGGCCTGCATCTGCATCAGGCTGGAAACAATGGCCAGGTTGTTTTTTACCCGGTGGTGGATTTCTGCGAGAAGTGTTTCTTTCTCTTTTAGAGAGTCTTTTAGAATTTTTTCCCGTCTTTTCTCATCAGTTATGTCCCGCCCAATTGTTACCCAATGGGTACAGTTGTTCTGATTATCAAACACGGGTACGCTTGAAAGACTGATCCAGAATTTTTCTCCTGACTTTTTGTAGTTCAAGAGCTCCATTCTTGAGATCTCCTTATTGTTCATCTGCTCCCCTAATAGCGCCAGTTTTTCGCGATCTGTTTCGGGACCATTCAGTATTTCAAGTGTATGACTTTCAACATCCTTTTTGGTGTAACCGGTCAGCTTGGTAAAAGCTTTATTGACAAAGATAATTTCCCGGCCGGGCCCATCGCTCGGTTCTCCTTCCGATATCACAACGGAATCATTACTGTTTGTAATGACGGACTCCAGTAGTTTTAGTCGCTCCTGCTCTTCTACTTCCTGGGTAATATCCTGCATTGCTCCGATTATTCGAATCGGTTCGCCCGACTCATCCTTCATAACAAAAGCTCTGTCGAATATGTATTTATAGCTGCCATCCCGGGATCTAAACCTGTAGTCAAGCTGAAATCTTTCGGTTCGGTCTGTAATCGCTTTTCGGAACATTTGGTTAACGTAAGCACGGTCGTCAGGGTGGATATGATTTCTCCACCAATCGGATATATTTTCAACCTCATCCACGCTAAACCCAAACATGTTGTGGATGTTATTGTTGTACTGCATCGTACCGGTAGACAAATCCATATCCCAGATGGTGTCGCTGGTGGCTTTGGATACAATATCATACCGTTCAAGGCTTTCCCGGAGAGTAATTTCTTTCTCAATTTTATCAGTAACATCTCTCTCAATAGCAATAAAGTGAGTGCAGTTTCCGGATTCATCCAGAATCGGATCGATGTTGACTTCCAGCCAGTAGGGATTACCGGACTTGGTATAGTTTAGTATGATGGAGCTTACTGATTCGTGTTTGTCAATGGCTTTTCGGAATGTGGCAATCGTTTCTTCACTTGAATCAGGTCCTTGTAGAAAATCTCCGGGAATTTTTCCCTCAACTTCACTCAGTGTGTACTCAGTCAGCTCTTCGAAAGCACGGTTCACCCAAGTAATTTTCTCCTCTGCATCTGTAATAATCACAACATCGGTTGTTTTGGAAGCAACAAGGGATAGGTCTTTCAGTTTCTCTTCGCGTTCTTTTTGGCGTGTCACATCCCTTGAATTTACCACATAGCCGTTGATGGCCGGGTTATCTAAAGAATTTGTGATAACGGTTTCGATCCAGCGCCATCTGCCAAATCCGTCGCGAAATCGGAACGGATCGATTTCGAACCGTTGCTGATTCTTTATGGTACCAATAATCTCTGCGATTCGTGGAAGGTCGTCCGGATGGATAAATTCTGAAACGTGTTTTTCAATAAAATGATCTGCCGGAATACCTAAAATGGCTTCTGAGTTTTGAGCAACGTAAGTATAGAAAGCGTTTTCGTCCAGAATCCCGATCAAATCTCCACTGTCCTGAACCAATGACCTGAAGCGTAGTTCGCTTTCATAGATCTCTTGTTCGGCAATAACTTTCTCTGTGATGTCCTGGATACTGCCATATATTCGAATGCATTTATCATCTTTAAACTCGGAGTCGCCTATACATCGCACCCATTTAATATTTCCTTTCGCGGTTTTGAGCTGCAGTTCAAGGTCAAAAGAACTTCCATCCTGCATTGCTTTTTCTATCGCATTATGTATCAGAATCCTACTTTCAGGTTCATAAAATCCCAGTCCGTCCTCAATTGTTGGGGTATGGGAATCATCTACTTCCAGTATATCTTGTGTTGTTCTTGACCAATACAGTGTTTCAACATCTTTACGAAAATCCAGCTCCCAACTCCCAATTATTGCCAATTCACTTGTTTGGTCAAGAAGTTTTTCAAGTTTTTTAGTTTCTGTTACATCCCTTCCAAAAGCAAATACCAGATGATCGTCACCAAAAAGATGAGATGAATTCCAGGATATCCAGCGATATTCACCCGATTTTGTACGCCACCGATTTACCAGGTTTTTGGCAATGTGTTTTCCGGTAAAAGTATCAAATTGCTCATTATTAGTGTTCTCAAGATCCTTAGGATGGATAAAAGAGGTAAACGGTTTGGATGTCAGTTCTTCTTCGGTGTAGCCTGTAATTTCACAAAAAGCGGGATTTACACGAATAAAACGGTCATCGGGAGCTACAACTCCAATAATTTCAGGAGCACTTTGGAACAGAAGAAAGAACTCTTCTTCTTGAATTTTTCGTTGAATCTCTTTTCCAAGTGACTCTGAAAGCCCATCGAACCTGTAGATGTTCTGTTCAAATTCAGACGCCGGTTTATTGCTGCCAAAAAGAAGAACTCCTATAAATTGATCATTACTTAAAAGTGGCAGGCCATAAGCGGAGTGGAGCCCGGCGTTACTTGCCGAATCTGACCGAACAAAATTTGGGTGTTGACCAATATTATCCCAAAGAATCTCTTTATTAGATTTCCATATTTTGCCGGGCAGTCCTTCCCCATATTTAAAGCGTTTTACATCACTGCTGAGCTCGTGAAACTTTGAGCCTTTTCCATTCCGGTTATGAGTTGAACTCAGGACCAGTGATGATTGGTCGGATGTGCTAAGCCAGAATTCTGCGAAATCGTAATTTCCTTCCTGAGCTAACTTACCGAGCAGATCGGGCATGAATTCATTCAGTTTTAAGCCGGATTTGAAGAATTGAGAAACTGTTTGTTTAAGTTCCTCTTGAACCTGTTGCCTTTTAGAATCGGTGATGTCGCGAATAGCCCCAACCATCCGGATGGCTTTTCCGGAATCGTTGCGAATGATATATGCGTTCTCTATCACATATGCATAGGTGCCATTTTTTTTCTTAAAGCGGTATTCGCAGCTCCAGAACGTTTTATCCGATTGGAGAGCTTCATCCAAACTTTTTTGCGCTACAGGGTGGTCTGACGGGTGGACCATTTTGGTATAATCTCCAAGAGGGAATAAATCCTCAGTTATGTCATACCCAAAAAGTTTTTGAAACCCCTCTCCCCAATGCAGGTTATCCGATTCAATATCCCAGTCGTAGATAGCATCGCGCGATGCTTTGGATACATAGTCATATCGTTCCAGACTTCGCTTCAGCTGCTGCTGGTAGTGCTTCCGATCCGTGATATCAGTAAGCGACCCAACGATTGCCACGGTTTTGCCATCTTTTAGCAGGGGAGCTTCATTTACTTCAACCCAAATAAGCTGGCCGTCCGATTTTTCGAGTTGCAGCTCATACGGTGGCTGCACTTTACCGGTTTGAATCGCTTTATCAGTTCGCTCGCTTCCAATTTGATTGTCGGGATGATCGGTTATAAAATCTAACCACCGGCGTTTTGTCTCCTCCGGTTTGTAACCCAGGAAGTGTTCGGATTGTGGGCTTACATAGGTAAGAACACCATCCACACCGTGAGTATAGAACATGTTGGTGCTGTGTTCTACAATATTCCGCAGCTGTTCTTCGGTTGCTTTGAGTTCTTTTTGTGCCTTTTTAAGTTCACGGGCATCCCGCGCTGTGGCATACATTTTCTGATCCGCATCGCTCCATGTGGCAGACCAGACAATAGGGACAATTTCTCCACTTTTGTGAACATAGCGATTCTCAAAGTAGGTAACGTCGTTACCCTGCATAATACTGGCGGCAACTTCTTGGGTATGCTCTTTATCATCCTTATAAATCAGGTCCATATACCGGGTGCCGATCAATTCTTCCGGCTTATATCCCCAAACCTGTTCAGAAGCACTGCTCACAACTTCCAGGCGTCCATCTTCATCAATAATACAAATCACATCAATTGCCTGATCCAGAATATTCTGTAGCTTCAGTCGGTTGCTTCGATCTGCAAGTTCGGCTTTTTTTCTGGATGTTATATCTTGTGTAGTTCCGTAGATGGCTACGCATTCATGATTGGAAAAAATGGGTTTTCCTACAGTTCGTATCCACTTTTCATTCCTTTTAGCGGTAATGATTTTTAACTCTAAATCAAATGTTTTGCCTTCTTCAACGGCATATGCAACAGCCTGTTCAATTTTTTTCTGGCTCTCGCCCTCTTCATAAAAGTTGATGGCACTTTCCAGGTCCGGTTCATAATCCTTTGGGACATCGTGCAGCTCTTTTACATATTTAGACCAGGATAGAGTGTGCTCGATAAGATTTAGCTCCCAGTCACCAATTTTTGCAAGGTTATAGGCATCGATCAGTCGAGCTTCAAGATCTTTTTGGTGGGTTATATCAAGAAGAAATCCACGCATGATATCGGGCTCTCCATTTTTTGAGACAACCGTTACAACATCCCGCATCCAGATATAATTACCATCTGCTTTTCGAAAACGGTATTCAAATTCATGGTTACGTCCCTCATCTGCTTCAAGACGATAATATTCAATAGCATCATCTCGGTCGGCAGGATGAATATTATTCTGCCAAAATCCTTCATTATTTAGCCACTGTTCGGGAGTATAACCCAAAATTTCTTCAACCTGTGGGCTAATGTAGTAAAAGTTGAATGTGTTGGCATCCGCTTCCCAAAAAATACCGTCAATGGATTGAACAAGAGACTGGAACTTCTCGTTAGATTCACGGAGCTTTTTATCGGCTTCAACCTTTTCTGTGATATCCCGGAAATTATCGACAATTCCATTAATCGACGGATCGTGGAGCATATTGGTGATCGTACCTGCCATCCAGCGCCATGATCCGTTTTTATGCCGCATTCGGGCCGGTGTAACAGTAATCGGCATAGCGGGATTGGAAAGGGCAACATCAATCTCATTCATCACTTGAGGAAGATCTTGCGGATGCATTATCTCACCCGGTTTAAAATTCATGGCACTTTCAACACTATATCCAAGAACATTTGATATGTTAGGGGAGATATAGGTTGGATTTCCTTCTTTATCCAGTATAAAGAGTACATCACTTCCATTTTCCACCAATGAACGGAAACGCTTCTCATCTTTTTCGGTTTTCTGTTTATGATTGATTTCTGAAGTGACATCAAGAACCGAGTGTAAAATGCACTCAACATTGCCGTCTAAATCTACGATGGGCGTGTTCTTTATTTTATAGTAGGCCCACTTTTTCTCACCGGTTTTCCGGTTCTTAAATTCATACTTTTGAACTTCTAAATCGTGTGGTTTTCCACTCTCAATTACGGTTTTGAGTGATTTAAGCTGAATTTTTGCGTTTAGGTCATTGGGGTCGTTAAGGTTACCCGGGAAAACATCAAAGAAAGGTTGGCCAATAATTTGCGCATCTGGATCGGAGTAGATCTGGAAAAAGTTTTCATTCACATCAAGAATCCCGAATTGAGGTGCATCCGGCTTAATTAGCAGAGCGGGGATAGGCAAGGCCTCAAAAACAGATTCATAAAAATGGTGTGAATTCATAATATTTCAGGATTGATAGTGTCGATTAAGTGACATCTTATCATGGGTTTATTTAATTAGAAAATCTAAAAAAAGATAAAGGATAAACCTATCTGATTTTAGCTTGAAAATAATAAGTATTGGAGATCCCTCTAGACTAAACCTTTTGATTTAAACGGATAATTATTTGTATTCGAAGATCACTTAATTAAATGGTGATCCAGCCATTTGATTCAAAACGATTATACATTCAGAACGATATTTATAACTCTACCGGATCTCTAAAGGCAAGAATTACAATTATGTAACGGTATGATTGCTAAAGCATTAATTTGTCTGCGACTTTGAAAAACAAGCAATCCAGTATAATAGGTCTCAAGGTTTAACCTTATGAATGATAATGACATTTTTGCATCATTATCATGTTCACTATTTACATTTATGATAGTTTTTCAAGGTTTTCTTATTAATAAGTAGGACGAGTGAAGTGGACTGTTGTTACAAAAAAAGTGAAAGATTGTTCCTCAATACTATTACTGCTATCATCTTGAAGTGTCAATGATTACAAAATTATGTCCATGGATTTAGATTTGTTGAGAAGAGTAAGAAAAGAGTTACACGCAAGTCCGGAGTTGTCTGGTTCTGAAGAAGAGACGGCCAATCGGGTTATTCATCTTTTGAAAGAGCTAAAGCCAGATGAACTGATTACCAACATTGGTGGGGAGGGAATTGTGGCCAGGTTCAATGCAATCGCTGAAGTAAAAAAAACAGTTCTGTTCAGGGCAGAGCTGGATGCCATTGCTGTGAATGAGGAAACTGACTTGAGCTACCGGTCAGGAAAAAACGGGGTGATGCACGGTTGCGGCCACGATGGGCATATGGCAATACTGCTTGGCTTTGCCCGCGAAATCGGGAAAAATCGTCCACGTAAAACGGAGGTATGGATCATGTTTCAACCGGCAGAAGAGACCGGAGAGGGAGCGGAGAGAATGTTGAAGGATCCAAAGTTTGAAAAAGTGAATGCAGATGAAGCATTTGCATTGCATAATCTACCGGGTTTTCCTGTGAACCAGGTAGTTGTAAAAGAGGATGTTTTTGCAGCTGCCTCCACGGGTGTTGAGGTAAAATTTAAGGGGAAGTCCAGCCATGCCGCTTACCCCGAACAGGGTGTGAATCCGGCTTCATATATCGCGGAGCTTATTTTGTTCGCAGATCAGGAGTTTGATGAGTTCAGGAGTTTAAGTTCGATCAATAAAATTGTAACAACGTATACACAACTAGGTGAGAGGGCTTTTGGGATCAGTCCGGGAGAGGGAAATGTTGGTTTTACCATTCGATCTTCATCGGATGAGGAGCTGGAAGGCGCTGTGAATAAACTGAAGAGTAAAGTTCAGCAGCTTCAAAAAACATTTGAGGGTAAAATCAGTGTAGATCTGGTGGAGCCGTTTTCTGCAACGGTGAATCATTCAGAGGGTGTAAAAGCGGTGGTTGATGCTGCCGAAAAATCAGGGCTGGAGTGGCAGAAGGCGGAGGCACCTTTCCCCTGGAGTGAGGATTTTGGGGAGTTCCGGAAGAAGTTCTCGATCACGCTATTTGGTTTGGGTACGGGAGAAGAGCATCCCCCGCTTCATTCCGAGAAGTACGATTTTAATGATGAGTTGATAAGTGCGGGCGTTAAGATGTTTATAAATCTGGTCGAGTAATCCGGATTCCAGACCTGACAGGTTTTCAAAACCTGTCAGGTCTTAAATTAAGATTTGGTTAGGTCTCGAACATGAAAGATCAGACATGCCTGATACCCATCAAGTGTCGTGAGACACGCCAGCGCATCTTAGCCCCACAATTCATTGTAGGGTCTTCAATAATATCCCGGATAAATAAATGCCGTAGACACGGCCCACAGAATGTAGGTTGGATAAAACATCTGGGTTAAGATATCTCTGTGAATCATGCCTACGGCATTCTGTATGGATATTGCTTTCCACATACCACAGGTTGAAACCTGTGGCTAGTGTGTGGGTCATGACTACGCCATTCGGTTAGTTAGACATGGACTTGGATTGAAGCCCCGTTCTTTTATAGCAGGTTCATTTTGAAGTGAAGGATGGATTTGGATTATATGCTGCATTAAAGTGTCGTTAGACACGTAAACGTGGTCTAGCCCCACAATTTATTGTGGGGTATTCAATCTCCCCCGAATTGTCCAATGCCGAAGGCACGGCCCACAGAATGTAGGTTGGATAAAACATCTGGATTAAGATATCTCTGTGCACCATGCCTACGGCATTCTGATTGGATATTGCTTTCTACACACCACAGGTTGAAACCTGTGGCTAGTGTGTGGGTCATGGCTACGCCATTTGGTTTTGTATTAATTAAGCTATCTAATATAAAAATAGATTCATGAAGGTGTCTCAATCTTATGGTTTAACAATAATGGGAGATGACCTAAATTCGATATTTGATTTTGCTATTATTATGAAGTCTAAAGATTTTTATCACATGATTTAAAATAAGTGTCGTTAGACACGCCAGCGCATCTTAGCCCCACAATTCATTGTGGGGTCTTCAATAGTTTCTCGGATAGATAAGTGCCGTAGGCACGGCTCACAAGATATTGGATGGATATTTAAACCAGGAAACGAAATTTCTGTGCACCATGCCTACACCATTTAGTTTACGAGTGATTGCGGACCTGACAGGTTTCCAAAACCTGTCAGGTCTCTATTTATCAGTCCCGCACATTAGACTCTACATAATAACGAGGAACTACTAAATTCATACGAAGATCTGATTTATTAACGTTTCATTTACAGAATTCAAAAATTCTTCTTAACTATATAGGTCCAAAGCACCTGAAAATATTGATTAACATCGGTTACTTATGAAGATAGCTATTACAACATTTACCACTCTGTTATTTGCAACGCTAATGCTAACAACACCGGTTTATTCGCAGGTTCAAAATGAAGCTGATATCTCATCATCAGAAATGAGAAATATGCTGGATTCAAATCAAATTCCGGTTCACAGAGCAACCAATACCGAAGGATCCCCATATCTTTTCGAGGATTTTTATGAAGGAATTGTCTCTCTTGAAAACGGGTACTCTACGCGTCCACTGCAAATTCGATACAATACACATACCCAGAGTATCGATTTTATGAGCGGTAATCTTGCATTCAATGTCAGCGGCGAACAAATTGAATCTTTTGAATTTACAGCAAATGAAAAGGTGCACCAATTCAAAAAAGGATTTGATCTGCGCGGGATTTCCGAGGACGATTTTGTTGAAGTAGTTTCCGAAGGGGAAGCCACATTTGTCGTTCGCCACAACACAAATTTCTTCGAAGACGCTGCCAGTTATGGACAGGCAACGCAACAAGATCGATATGTAACGGACGAGGTGTTTTACCTGAAGGTGGGTAACGATGATTTTAACAGAATCCGAAGACCCAACCAAAGAAGGGTAATGAGAAATTTCGATCGTTTTGAAGATGAATTGGAACAATTTGCAGATCAACAGAATTTAGACTTTTCAAACAGGCTGGATATAGCCCGCTTAGTGGACTATTACAACTCGCTGGCCGAATAGCCATAAACTCAAAGCATTGTTCGAATCGATGTAAAACCTGACCGCAATCGGAAGGCAGTCAGGTACAAGGAATTGAAAATTTATCAGCTATCACTCTACATGCAACGATCTCCGTCCGAATCCCTTCAGCCGTCACTTATTGAACTTAGCCGTTCCGCACTCGAACAGAACTTCTCGTTTTTACAAAGCAGGGCTAAAAATGGCGTGCGAATCTCTTCGGTAATCAAAGGGAATGCATATGGTCATGGGATCTCCTCATTTATTCCGTTGGCTGAATTATGCGGGATTGATCACTTTTCTGTATTCAGTGCAGATGAGGCTGAAGGAGTGCTGAAGTTCAGGTCAAATCCCGATACGGATGTTATGATTATGGGAATGATACGGGATGAGGAACTATCCTGGGCAATTGAAAATGGTATTGAGGTCTATCTTTTTGAGATGGAACGCCTGGACAGGGCGTTTGAAGAAGCAGGTAAATTGGGAAAAAAAGCCAGGGTACATCTTCAGATCGAAACCGGTATGCACCGGACAGGATTTGAGAAGCCGGAATGGGAAACAGTATTCCAGAAGATTAATGACAATCCCGAATCTTTTGATTTGAAAGGGATCTGCACACACTATGCGGGGGCTGAAAGTGTGGCAAACTACTTCAGGATTCAGAAACAGAATGAAACCTTTCGAGAAGCCGTGGAAATGGCCAAATCAATGTTTGATCAGATGCCTCCCGTTCATGCTTCCAGTTCTGCGGCATTTTTAACCATGCCTAAGATGCATTACGATATGGTTCGAATTGGTATTGCCCAGTACGGATTCTGGCCCAGCCGGGAGACATACATGCATCACGCCAAGGCTAATGATTTTGAGGAAGAGCAAGATCCGCTTCGCAGGGTGATGACCTGGAAGAGTGAGGTGATGAGTACTAAATGGGTGAAAGCCGGAGATTTTATCGGTTATGGAAATGTGTATATGGCAGGGCGTGATATGCGAATTGCCACGGTTCCCATTGGATATACTCACGGTTTTGGGAGAAATCTAACCAACTCCGGTTACGTGTTGATTAGAGGAGTGAGAGCAAATGTATCCGGATTGGTAAATATGAACATGATTACAGTAGATATCACAGATATTCCGGGTGTTGAAAAAGGGGATGAAGTTGTCCTGATCGGTCACCAGGGAGATGATGAGATTACCGTAGCTTCTTTCGGTGAGATGACCAACAACCTGAATTACGAGATTTTGACTCGCCTGCCGGCATCAATCCCGAGGGTTGTGGTGGATTAAGGAGAATATAATTGGGGTTCCCAGACTTGACAGTTTTCCAAAACCTGTCAGGTCTTAGATCTTGATTTATTCAGCTTACAAATGCGAAAGATCTATTGAGCCTCATTCCAATAAAGTGTCGCTAGACACGAATCACATCTTAGCCCCACAATTCATTGTGGGGTATTCAATAGTCTCACGAATTCTCTAGTGCCATAGGCACAGCCCACAGGATAATGGTTAATCAAATAATCCGGATAAGGATATTCCTGTTAATCATGCCTACGGCATTCTAAATGGATGTAGTATTCCACATACCACAGGTTGAAACCTGTGGCTAGGATGTGGGTCATGGCTACGCCACTGGATCTGTGTTAAACTACCTGTCTAACTTAATAATAGATTCATGAAGATGTCTTATTCGTATTGGTTTAACAATCATACTAAAATGGAAGATGACCCAAATTCGTTATTTAATTTTACCTTTTTTTTGAAGCCTAAAGATTTGTAACACGTGATTTAAAATAAGTGTCGTTAGACACGCCAACACATCTTAGCCCCACAATTCATTGTGGGGTATTCAATAGTCTCCCGAATTTATTTAGTGCCATAGGCACGGCCCACAGGAAGATGGTTGATCAAGAAATCCGTAAAAAGGTATCTCTGTGAATCATGCCTATGGCATTCTAACCGAATGTTGTATTCCACATACCACAGGTTAAAACCTGTGGCTAGGATGTGGGTCATGGCTACGCCATTGTGGTTGTGTTAATTAAGCTGTCTAATTTAATAATAGATTCATGAAGATGTCTCATTCGTATGGTTTAACAATCGTACTAAAATGGAAGATGACCTAAATTCGTTATTTAATTTTGCCATTTTTTGAAGTCTAAATATTTGTAACACGTGATTTAAAATAAGTGTTGTTAGACACGCCAGTACATCTTAGCCCCACAATTCATTGTGGGGTGTTCAATAGTCTCCCGAATTTATTTAGTGCCGTAGGCACGGCCCACAGTATGTAGGTTGATCAAATAATCCGGCAAAAGATATCTTTGGTCATCATGCCTACGGCATCCTGGCTGAATGTTGTATTCCACATACCGCAGGTTAAAACCTTTGGCTGAAATGTAATTCATGGCTACGCCATTGGATCTGTGTTAATCAACCAGTCTCTTTATAAATGAAGTATATGGACATGATCACGTCACTTGATAGAGTCCTGTTTTTAGATTTAATCTTGAATTTTTTAGTAGTCAGTATAAAGTTGTTGTAGATAAGATCTATTGAGAATTGGAAGCAATCATACATTAAAGTATCGTTAGACACGATAACACATCTTAGCCCCAAAATTCATTGTGGGGTTCTTCATAGATGGCGATAGTAGAAAGTGCCGTAGGCACGATTGATATATTTAACAATAATCTCTTTTTTCAATAAAATTAAGAGGTAAAGAGAGATATTTTAAACAATTAACCTAAGGGGAGAGGAGAAATGGCAAATACATATCACAAAATTTATCTGCATACCGTATTTGCAGTTAAGAATAAAAAAGCATTGATAAGCCCGGAGTGGGAATATAAGCTACACTCTGTTATTGGAAATTTAATAAATCAATCAGGTGGTAAATCCTTAATAGTAAATGGTATGCCGGATCATATTCATTGTTTTTTCCAAAAACAGCCATCAATTTCTGAATCAGAATTGATGCAATCGGTGAAAGCGAAATCATCAAAATGGATCAATGATAATGGATTGTCTGTGCGTCGATTTTCCTGGCAAAAAGGATTTGGCTGTTTTTCGTATAGCGAATCACAAAAAAATGACGTCTACAGATATGTCCGGAATCAAAAAGAGCACCATCGAAAAATGACGTTTAGGGAGGAGTACGAGAAGCTTCTCAAATCATTCAATGTTCAATATGATGATAAATTCATTTTTACCGGATTGGATTGAATACGTGAATCCTGTGCACCATACCTACGGCATTCTAACTGGATGTTGTATTCCATATACCACAGGTTGAAAACCTGTGGCTAGGATATAGGACATGGCTACGCCATTTGGTTAATTAGGCACTTACTTGGATTGAAGTGCCATTCTTTCAAATGCATTTTCATTTTGAAGTAAAGGATGGATTTGGATTATGTACTGCATTAAAGTGTCGTTAGACACGCCAGCACATCTTAGCCCCACAATTCATTGTGGGGTGTTCAATAGTCCTCCGAATTATTTAGTGCCGTAGGCACGGACCACAGGATAATGGTTAATCAAATAATCCGTAAAAAGGTATCTCTGTGCATCATGCCTACGGCATTCTAACTGGATCTCGCAATCCACATACCACAGGTTAAAACCTGTGGCTAGGATGTGGGTCATGGCTACGCCATTTGGTTTGGGCATTATCCCAGTCATGACAGGTTTCTAAAACCCGTCAGGTCTAAACCTGTTTACCGAGATTTACATTCATAAATGCACAATATCGCGTAAGGTTTTTATGATTAGTTTGATAATCTATTTACCGAATAGGTCTAAATTGTTGCAAACCAATGTTTAACATGTTATAATAACGGCGTTATAAATTTCATCTATACGTTTGATAAGTAAATAAACTTTGTTAAAATCGTTAAGGTTGTTGGGAAGGCTCTAATTTAAAGATGGAATTCTATTGATTATGGGAAAATAGAACCTAAGTTACTGTATAAATTAACTGTAACTCCCTCCCTAAAACCCTGTCAATCAAAACCAAAACAAAACACGAGGTACAGGTATGCTTAAAAAGCTACTATTAAGTTCTCTGATGGTACTCGTTTCTGTCTCTTTTGCCTTTGCGCAGTCGAGCACAGTTACAGGTACGATTACTGACGCAAATACCGATGAACCGATTCCACAAGTGAACGTCTTCATCGTTGAATTGCAAACAGGTGATGCTACTGACATGGATGGTCAGTACAGCATTGCTAATGTTGAACACGGTACATATAACGTTCGTATCAGTTCTGTAGGTTACACTACGCTGGAACGGGAAATTACCGTTGATGCAAATAACACTACTTTTGATTTCCAAATGAACCCGGATGTTCGTCTGCTTGACGACGTTGTGGTTACAGCTTTCGGTGTTAGCCGCGAGCAGCGTTCTTTGGGTTATTCTGTTCAGGACGTCAACGCAGAAAAGCTTGCGCGTGTTCAACAGGATAACATTGTTGGTGCGCTTGCCGGTAAAGTTGCAGGTGTTCAGGTTGTAGGAAGTACAAGCTTTGGCGGTTCTGAAAGAATCCGTATTCGTGGTGCGAACGGACTTTCTGATGGCCAGCCACTCTTTGTAGTGGATGGTACACCTATTGCCAACCAGTCTTTTGTGACAAACCAAGGTGGTTCAACAACAGGTCGTGATTTGGGTAACCTTGCATCTGACCTAAACCTTCAAAATGTAGAAAGTGTATCAGTTCTGAAGGGTGCTGCCGCCGCGGCTCTTTATGGTAACCGTGCTGCCGATGGTGTAATCTTGATTACAACCAAAAATGCATCCATGGGTGAAAATATACCGCTTCAGGTTGAGTTTAATCACAATACCACATTTGAAGATGTGTATATCCTACCGGAATATCAGAATGAATATGCCGGCGGGTACACTCAAAACTTTATTCAGTATACCGACCCGCGTGACGGACAGACCTACAACGGGTTGAACTACGCTGCGGATGAGAGCTGGGGACCAAAAATGGATGGTACGATGTACCGGCCGTGGTGGTCTTGGTTTGACCACGACTTTACCGGTGACGGACAGAACGACTACGGAACTGAGGTTCCCTTGGTACCACAAGAAAACAACGTCCGTGATTTTTTTGAGACAGGTTTGAGAATGTCGAACAGCCTTTCTATTACAGGCGGTTCATCAAACGCATCTTTCCGTGCAGGTTTGACCAATACGTCTAACAGCGGTATTGTTCCTAATTCACAGCTCGATAGAACGTCATTGAGTTTTAACGGTGCGTTAAGCCACTCAGATAAGTTCACATCCAGAATTGCGTTTAACTACGTTAATACAGCAACGGAAGGACGTCCTGCAACCGGGTATTCCGCCGTTCAGGGTAACTCTGTTCAGTCATTTAACCAGTGGTTTCAGCGACAGTTGGATATGGATAAACTACGTCAGTACCGTACAGATGACGGAACACTGATGTCCTGGAACATCCGTTCCAATACGGATACTCGTCCGCTCTATTGGGATAGTCCGTTTTTCAGCATTAATGAAAACAAACAGAATGATGATCGGGATCGTATCTATGGTAACTACCAGTTGTCATACAACGTGAACGAGAATATTGAACTGCAAGGTAAACTTCACTTGGATACCTATAGCTTTAACGTGGAAGACCGAATTGCCACAGGTGGACTGGAGCAGGACTGGTTCTACACCGCACAGCGTTCACGTCGTGAAGTGAACTATGAAGCCGGTCTTCGATATCAGGAAGATTTCCAGGATGTTTCAGTTAGCGGTTATTTTGGCGGAAATATTCTTACCCAAAACTACAGTTCATTGCAACAGCAAACACAAGGTGGCCTTTCTGTGCCAAACTTCTTTAACATTGATGCTTCTATTGATCGTCCTGGGGTTTCTAACTACAATGAACAGAAAGAGGTAAGAAGTTTATTCGGAACCACAACAATCGGTTACCAGGATCTAGTTTACTTAGATCTAACCGGACGAAATGACTGGTCTTCTGCACTGCCTGCAGACAACAACTCATTCTTCTACTATGGTGTATCCGGTAGTTTGGTATTTACTGAGTTCGACATGTTTGCAAATCAGGACATATTAAGCTTCGGTAAGCTTCGTGCATCGATTGCACAGGTAGGAAATGACCTGGATCCTTTCCGTGTGTTCCAAACGTTTAATAGTGGAACTCCATTCGGTAGTTTGCCTACTCAGTCGGTTCCTAATACTCTTTTCAATCCGGACCTTGAACCAGCCATCTCATCTGATTATGAGTTTGGTATTGATTTGAGATTCCTGGATGGTCGTCTGAGAACAGATGTGAATTACTACAACTCAGTACGTGAAAATGAGATCTTAGAACTGGATGTTTCAGGCGCCAGTGGTTATGAATCAACTTTAGTGAATGCCGGTAAATTTACAACAACAGGTTGGGAAATAGCTTTAGGTGCTACCCCTGTGCAAACTTCTGATTGGAGTGTAGAGGTTGACGTAAACTGGTCAACAAGCAAATCTGTTGTAGATGAGTTGACAGAAGGTATTGAGCGTCGTTTACTTGAAAACGCATCATTTGGTATTCAACTCTTTGCGGTTGAAGGAGAAGAGTGGGGTGAGGCAATAACAACAGGTGCCTATGGTGGTTATTTACTGGATGATGAAGGTCGTAGAATTGTAAATTCCAATGGTACTTATGCATTAGAGTATAACAAGCCATTAGGAAATATCTTACCTGACTGGAATGGTGGTTTCAATTTGGGTGTCAATTACAAAGATTTCTCAATTGGAGCTTTTATTGACTTCCAGAAGGGCGGTAAATTCTACTCCATTTCACGAATGTTTGGAACCTACTCCGGATTGACCGCTAATACCGTTGGAAACAACGCTCTTGGAAACCCAATGCGTGATCCTTTAGTTGATTCAAATGGTAATACAACATATATCAATGGTGATGGCGATGAAGTTGCGTATACATCCCTTCCTTTGGATCAAACAAGCGCTAATACAGGTGGAGTATTGATAGAAGGTGTAGACACCGACGGTAACGAAGTGGCTTACCTGCGTAATGCTGCAAACTGGGGTATTGATCAGTTCTACAACAAGGAAGCGTGGTTAGAAGATGCGAGCTATATTAAACTTCGTGAACTTCGATTCACATACAACCTTCCTGTAAGTCTACTTGATAGAACTCCTATCAGCAGAGCTGCTGTATCGCTCGACTTAAGGAATCCACTGTTGATTTACTCCAGCACCAGCGGAGTTGACCCAACTGCCATTCAGAACAACGCCAACGGTTTTGGTTTCTGGGAAGGTGGCGGACTGCCGGGTACCCGATCTATCGGATTTAACGTTAATCTTAACTTTTAATCTGACGGGGAAAGAATTATGAATAATTTAAAAGTAAATTTTATGAAACCGATCAAACGCTTAATGTTGGTGACCCTAATTGGGGTATCTTTTATGAGTTGTGATGATTTTGGAGATTTAAATGATGATCCAAATAATCCTTCTCAAGTGAGCCCTGATCAATTGCTGACAGATTCACAACGAAATATGAGTGATGTGATTGGTGCTGTGAACGGTACTCTTTATGTTCAGTACATAGCTGAAACACAGTATACCGATGCACAAGAGTATCGAACTACGAATGCAAGTTTTTATTTTTGGTACACAGACCCAATACAAAATTTGCAGACCATCATAGACCTCAATACAGATGAGGAAACTCGAGATCAAGCATCAGCATTAGGTAGCAATGCAAACCAAATTGCTGTTGCTCGTATTCTGAAGGCTTATTTTTATCAGATGATGACCGATCGATGGGGGATGATTCCTTACAGTGAAGCGTTGCAGGGGGAAGAAGATTTTTCACCTGCCTACGATTCCCAGGAAGACATTTACGAAGCCATCATTACTGAACTGAAAGAAGCGGCTGATCAGATTGAATTATCTGAAGCCGGAGTAAGTGGTGATATTCTTTTTAGCGGTGATATGGAACAGTGGGTTCTATTTGCGAATAGCTTGAGAGCCAGAGCTGCACTGCGAATTGCAGATGTTGGCGGTGATGTAAGTGTTGACCCCGCCGCTGAATTTGCGGATGCAGTTGATGATGGATTGATAAACAGTGATGTTTTATATCCATATCAATCTAACGCAGATGATGAAAATCCATGGTATTCAAGATTTCAGACCCGAACAGACTATGCAATCAGTGAAACAATTGCAGATTACATGAAGGGACTGGAAGATGACCGGATCCTCGTCTATGCGAATCCTGCACCGAATTATTCAAATGATGATGGTGTGGTAACATTCGATGAGATTCGAGGAATGCCGTTCCTTGAAGACGCAGGAGAATTAGAAAATGCGGAAATCTCCTTCCCGGGATCTGCAATCGGTGCGGGTGGCCCCGGAGTAGGAGATCAAAGCGCGCCGCTTCCTATCATTACAGTGGCAGAAATGCACTTTGCAATGGCAGAAGCTGTAGAGCGTGGATGGATTACAGGAGCAGCAGCAGACTACTACTACGATGGTATTGAAGCATCGTGGGAACAGTGGGGCGTGTATGATGATACAAATTTTGCAGACTACATTGCTCAAACTGAAGTTGCTTATGGAACAGACGACTGGGACGTACAGATAGGCACTCAGAAGTGGATTGCCCTCTTTCCGCATGGATACGAAGGTTGGGCTGAGTGGAGACGACTTGGTCAACCAGAACTTACACCTAATCAGTTTGGTGTAGGAACTGATCCACAAATTCCGGTCAGATTTACATACCCATCTTCTGAAAACACATTGAATCAGGAAAACTACGAAGCTGCTGTGCAGGCTCAGGGACCTGATTCGCCTAATACCAGAATCTGGTGGGATGTAGATTAAGGGATAAACCTTTATTTCAGGCATGTTAGGTTTTTAAAACCTAACGGGTTCTGTTTAAGGTAATTAAATTGAAAAGCCGTTCCGATTCATTTCGGGGCGGCTTTTTTTTGTTTATGAATGGGTTCGTTTTTCAAATCAATTAAAATGAGGTTTAAGACCTGACAGGTTTCAAAAACCTGTCAGGTCTGAAGTTTATTAACAATCTCGGGTTTTAAATATACCGGCCATGTGCACCGTGTCTACGGCACTGAATACTTAGGGTGCCATTCAACCCCCACAATGAATTGTGGGGCTAGGATGTGTTACCGTGTCTACGACACTGGGTTTAAAACAGCATTTTGCTTAAAAGTATAGATTCAATACATCGGGAAGTATGTTGAGTCATGCTTTTACCATTCTTCATAATTTTAAATCATATAGGCAATTTGAATTACCATGCACAACCCAAATGGCGTAGCCATGGCCTACGTCTTAGCCACAGGTTTTAACCTGTGGATTGGGAAATGGTTAGACAATTCAGAATGCCGTAGGCATGACATACAGGAAGGATGTATTCCTGTCTTTAAAACAATCAATTTGCATTATTTAAGCCGTGCCTACGGCACTGAACAATCGGGGTGGCCATTCAACCCCCACAATGAATTGTGGGGCTAGGATGTGTTACCGTGTCTACGACACTGGGTTTAAAACAGCATTTTGCTTAAAAGTATAGATTCAATACATCGGGAAGTATGTTGAGTCATGCTTTTACCATTCTTCATAATTTTAAATTATATAGGCAATTTGAATTACCATGCAAAACCCAAATGGCGTAGCCATGGCTATACATCTTAGCCACAGGTTTTAACCTGTGGTCTTTGAAATGAAAAATATATTTAGAATGCCGTAGGCATGAGACACTTGTTTGGGGTTAATTCATTTAAGACCTGACGGGTTTCAAAAACCTGTCAGGTCTGGGATTTATAAATAATCTCGGGTTTGGAAGATACCGGCCATGTGCACCGTGCCTACGGCACTTGAGAATTAGGGTGCTCATTCAAATCCCCACAATGAATTGTGGGGCTAGGATGTGTTATCGTGTCTACGACACTGGGTTTAAAATAGCATAATGCTTAAAAATATAGATGCAACACCTCGGATAGTTTGTTAAGTCATGCTTTTACCATTCTTCATAAATTTAAATTATCTATGAAATTCGAATTACCATGCACAACCCAAATGGCGTAGCCATGACCAAACATCTTAGCCACAGGTTTCAACCTGTGGATTGGGAAATGGTTAGACAATTCAGAATGCCGTAGGCATGACATACAGGAAGGTTGTATTCCTGTTTTAAAAACAACCAATTTGCATTATTTAAGCCGTGCCTACGGCACTTGAGAATTAGGGTGGCCATTCAACCCCCACAATGAATTGTGGGGCTAAGATGTGTTATCGTGACTACGACACTGGATTCCATGAGATGGGTAAAACTAAAACATGAATGGTCCCAACCATTAATCAGGCAGATGGTTTATGTGATTCTTAACCAATATTTATAGAGGTGAATATTCTGGTGACAATTGAAAACAAGGGGCACTTCTTAAACCGGAACATATCAACCGGACTGTATTTGATTTTGTTTGGCTATCAATGGCTGTAGTTCACTAAGTCCAAAAATTTTAATGATTTCACTTCATTTACACAGATTAACAATCAAAGAGTAAGGCGACGCTCTGTTTACAAGATTAAATAAAATATAATTAAGGGAATAAGAACTGTAAAGTCTGTAAGTGCTTTAAATATATCTTTTAAAGGGAATTATAAGTTTATTGCCATGTTAAAAAAAGATTAACAAAATTTTGATATTGTAAATTCTTCGATTAGATTCCATCAACTGTAAAAACAGTGAACAGATCTACTTGGCTCAATCGCTCTAAAACTAATAGTTGTTCACTCTGATTTAGAGTGTTTGGCTGATAATCTGACCATTAATTAAAACATCAAATAACTGAGGTTACGTATGTTAAAAAAGTTACTAACCGTATCCATTATGGTTTTACTTTCCTCGCAGCTCGCCCTTGCTCAGTCAGGGACGATCTCAGGAACAGTGACTGATGCCGAATCTGGGGAATCTCTTCCCGGTGCTAGTGTATTGGTCGTTGAACTAGAACGAGGTGCAGCCAGTGATATTAACGGTGAATTCGAAATCGAAAATATCCCGGCGGGCACGTATAATATTACTGCTACATTTGTAGGTTACCGAACCTATAGAGAAACCGTTCAGGTGAATGCAGGACAAACAACCACTCTCGATATAGCAATGGAAGTGGGAGCGATTGGCCTGGATGAACTGGTAGTTTCCGGTTACGCGGTTCAAACAAAGCGTGAAATTTCCGGTTCTATCTCTAGTGTACGTTCACAGGATATCCAGGATGTTACACTGCAGAACCCCGAATCCCTACTTCAGGGTAGAGCGGCCGGTGTTAATGTTACATCAACATCCGGTAACCCCGGGGGTGCATTCCGTGTAAACATTCGTGGTAACGGATCTGTAAACGCGGCTACTGAACCTCTTTATATTGTTGATGGAGTTCAGATCTCGTTTGCCCAGCAATCAGGTTTGACCAGTACATCACCATTAAACACAATTAACCCGGATGATATTGAGTCTATTGAGGTACTGAAAGATGCATCTTCTGCAGCTATCTATGGTGCTGAAGCAGCTGCCGGTGTTGTAATTATCACTACCAAAAAAGGTCGTGCCGGTTCTACTCAAGTTACTGCACGTGCTGAAACCGGGGTTCGTTCACTGGCTCGTAACGTAGATTATATTACACCAGATCAATATGTAGACTATTTAGCCGAAGGATTGGAGTATGCATTTCCAGGTGCACTGCCTGACTTTGATGCATACAGAGAAAATAGAAGGAATTCTCTTCTGGATTTCTTTTTCTCACCAGATTGGACTGACGAAGACAGATCTGCTTATCTTACTGCAAGAAATAGTGGGCAATCAATAAGTGATGCACTACAATCTACCGGAGTGTCAACCAATTTGGGTGATACAGACTGGCAGGATTTTATTTTTGATGAAGGTGTAACTCAGCGTTACAATTTATCAGTTTCAGGTGGTAACGAAGAAACTACATTCCGTGTTTCCGGTGGTTTTGAAGATACCGAGGGAACGGCATTTAAGAGTGACTTCTCACGTTTGAATTTGAGAACCAATCTTGATCATCAAATTAATGATCGTTTCCGCACATCCGTGGGTACAAACGTTTCCAGAAGTACACAGTTTGGTGTATGTCAGGATGGTAACTTTATTAACTGTCCTCCATCACAGGCGATGTTTGAGGCACCGATGAGTTTCCCATATTCTGCAAGTGGTGAATATAACCCCGGTACTCGTTTTGGTCTTCCAAACAACCCGGCAGTTCAAGAAAACGAAGTAGAAAGAAATGTTTCTGTAACTCAGATTCTTTCAAACTTGAACGTAGTATACTTGGCTACAGACTGGCTGAACTTTAACGGTTTAGCTGCTATGGACTACAGAAATACAGAAGATGAGCAGTGGAGATCGGCTATTGCAGCTCCGGGCCAGGGTGGCTGGGTAAGCTTTGCCAACCGAAATGTGCGAAACTTCAATACAAGTTTGGTAGCAAACATGCGACAAACATTTGATGGAGTTCATAATGTATCGGGTCTTGTAGGTATTGAGTACAGACGAGATTTCTCAGAAAGTATGTTGACCACCGGTGAAGGACTTCCGGGCCCATTCTTTAAAGTACTGAGTGCAACGGCTACTCCGACAAATGCCTCAGGTATTAAAACTGAATGGAGACGGGGAAGCTATTTTGCAAACGCGAAGTATAACTACGATGAGAAGTACTACTTGAACGTAGTTGCCCGTTACGACGGTCACTCTCGCTTTGGTAATGAGAAACGATGGGGTTTCTTCCCTTCTGTATCCGGTTCATGGAGAATCTCTGAAGAGGATTTCTTTGAAGTTGGATTTGTGGATGAGTTGAAGTTGAGAGCAGGTTATGGTGTAACCGGTAACTCAAACATCGGTAACTTTGCATCCAGAGGACTCTATTCTGCGGCAGGTTCCTATAATGGAAATACCGGCCTCAGACCTACTCAGCTTGCAAACGTGAATTTGAGCTGGGAAGAAGCCAGAGAACTTAACATAGGTTTGGATTACGAACTGTTTGAAGGAAGAATTTTTGGTTCTCTTGACTGGTACCAGAAAGATAATGAAAACCTTCTCTTCGGTAGGCCACTTCCGAGCGATAGTGGTTATGGTTCCATTACCGAAAACATAGGTAAAGTCAGAAACTCCGGTATTGAGTTTGAAATAAGTACAGTAAATGTTTCTACTAACAACTTTAGCTGGACTTCAAGATTCAATATTGCAGTTGTTGATAATGAAATTCTGGAACTGCCTGATGGTACACCTATCCGGGAAGACAATACATTTGATTCCCTGCAAGAAGGAAAACCAATTGGTTTGATTCAGACACCTCGTTGGGCCGGTGTAAACCCTGCCGACGGACGTCCGATGTGGTATGATGCTGATGGAAACATCACATACAACCCGGTTCAGGCTGATGACGCCATTGAATACAAAGACGGTGTAGCGAACACGGTTGGTGGTTTTGGAAACACACTTTCCTACAAGGGTTTGACGCTGAATGCATTCTTCCAGTTCAGTTTTGGTCAGTGGGCATTTGCCGGTACGGACTACTACTTTACACGTACTCCGGACTTCCTGATGAACATGACAACAGAGGTTGAAGACCGATGGAAACAACCCGGTGACATAACATACTACCCACGTGCTATGTTAGCAGGAACCGATTTCCCCGGTACGGCAAACTACCGAACACAGCTGAGTACACAGTCAATGTATAACGCAAGTTATATTCGATTGAAAAACGTATCACTCAGCTACCAGATCCCTGCAAATCTCACGCAAGAGATTGGTTTGAACAACGTGAGAGTTTACGCTTCTGCCGTAAACCTGTTGACTTGGACGGCATGGCCATGGTATGATCCTGAGGTAGCTTTTAGCCCGACAGATATTTACAACAACTCAACCTCAGCTTCCTATCCGACCGAGCGTCAGGTAAATGCTGGAATTGAAATTCGGTTTTAATTAAAAAATTGAAGAACACTATGAAATTAAGTAATCTAATTAAGTTTACTGCAGTTATAGCCCTACTTTTTGCTTATACGGGTTGTAACGATATGCTGGAGAATGTAGAGCCATCTACATCCGTATCAGGTGAACAGGTCTTAACAACTGCTGATGGAGTTGAAGGACTGCGAGCCTCGATGTATGGAAAAATTCACGGTAGTTTTGCCTACCAAACTGAGTACTTTGTTGGACCCAGTGCGTTTACGGACGAAACCCGTAACCGTCCCGGTTCTACCCGTTACCAAGCATTGAACCAGGCGGTTCAAAATGTAGGTACGGCACACATTGCCAGTTGGAATGCACATTATGAAGTGATACAGGATGCCAATCTTATGATTGGAGCTGTAGAACCCGATGTACTACCGGCCGCTACCTACGATAGGTATCGAGGTGAGGCATTAGCACTTCGGGCATTTGCTATGCACAATCTGGTAAAAGTTTTCGGATATGATCCGGGTAATTTTAGCCAGGGTGAAATCGAAGATCCATGGGAAGAAGGTGTAATCGTCAGAACAGAACCGGTACTTGACGTAACTGATGCTGACCTTCGCCCAAGAAGCTCGGTAACTGAAGTTTATAATCAGATTATCACTGATTTAACGGATGCAAAAGCTTTGCTATCGGGTATTAATTCAGATAACCGTTATGCTACCGAAGCATTTGTAGATGGTATGCTGGCAAGAGTTCATCTTTATGCCGGTAACTGGGGTGACGCTGTCACTTCTGCTCAGAATGCAATCACAAATAGCGGCAGATCTCTCGAAAATACTGATGACGGTGTTGCCGAAATGTTTAACGAAAACACCGGCGGTCATCCGGAAGCCCTATTTAAAGTGGTGGTAGATCCATCTACAGAGAATGGCGATTGGAATAACGACGGACCCGGTACCTATACATCTACCGGCTTCCTGGCACAGCTCCCTACTCAATTCTTAATTGATAAGTATGAAGCGGGTGACTACCGACTTGGCTGGTACAGAGATTGTGTTGAAGCTCAGAGAATAGCTTTAAACCAACCAACCGGTTGTGATGCTGTTAATGACAATGGTTTTTCACTGGTTAAATTTAATGGAGATAAAGGAAATCATGTAGATGACCTTCCATTTATGAGACTTGCAGAAATGTACCTGATCTGGGCCGAAGCTGCTGCTAAGGATGTAGATAGCCCGGCAGCCGGAGTTGCTCCACTGCAAGATCTGCTGGACGCCAGAAATGGTGGAACTGTACCGGCTACTGCATTGACTGACATGACTGCATTTGAAGATTTCATTCTTGATGAGAGAATGAGAGAGCTTGCTCTTGAAGGTCACAGATTTTATGACCTGAAGAGACTGCAAAGAGATATCCGGAATCCAGACGGGTCCATTAAAATGAGGGCGGAAAATTATCGAATTTTGCCTCAGCTTGGTTCAGGACTCCGTAATGTCAATGAGCTTCTTGTTGAAAATCCGGGATACTAAATTCTCATAATCATCAAAGATAATTTCTAAATCTTTTTATCCTATGAAAGTAAAACTATTAATAATCGCACTTTTGCCGCTTCTATTCGCGAGTTGTGATATGAACGACTTGTTCGATGAAGGCGATACGAAAAAGACCTATGACGGACCGGCACAGGTCGCTTTCTTCCCCGATGAAAGGGAAGTGAGTGACGATGACGGTTCAACGTCTATTGAGATCCAATTAATTGGAGAACAACGTGACAGCGACTTAGCAGTCTCTTTCAGTACTGAAGGTGATGCGGTGGCAGGTACACATTACAATGTGTCTACACCATCACCCATTACTTTAGAGGCCGGAACCAGCACGGTTGATATCGTCATTGAATTGATTGCCGACAGTGTACCTGACGGAGAAGAAGTTCAATTGATTCTCAATCTTGATGGTGGAGATGGCGTTGAAGTTGCTGAAAACTACAAGTCATCCAGAATCTTTATTCAGGATTGACCTGATTCCGTAACAAAGGAATAATTCTATAGGCTGTACTCATTCATTTGAGTGCAGCCTTTTTTTATACGTTTTTATCTAAAGCAATTGAAATTTGAAGAAGTGCGGACGCATACTTTATAGCAACTGGGCTGTAAGTAGACTGAAAGGAGTTTTGATTACTACAGCTGACGGCGTTTCGCCTGGATGAATGAAGCTGAAATAAGAAACTTTGGTTCGTATGGTTGTGGAGTTACCACAAGTTGCCAGTGAAGGTTCCGGCAGATATTTCTTAATTCAATGCTAAAGCCGGCTTTTAAAATTCAGAGAACTGTCATCATTTTTAATGGTGCTAAGCCGATCCGGTTTTAAACACTATCACTTTTTATAAATGGACTTACTTTAATAATTTTTTGAAAAGCGGATTTGATAACATTTTGATAACTGGTGGTTGCATCATCACCATATAAAATATGGCTGGCATTCACCATGCCCCAGCCGATCTCTCTTTTCTGCTCATTATCCCAAATAATGTATGCAGTGTCTAATCTGATCCTGTTTTGTGGATCTCCTTCATGGCCGGCGTAAGATCCTCCACCCGTCTCAACCTGATAAGAGGAAAAGTGATACTTATCCAGAATCACTGTAAATCTGGAATTAATATTAGATGTTGATAAGTCTGTACCCTGTTTTGGACTGATTAAATTTATGGGGCCAGCTTCCAGTTCAAATCTTCGGCTTTCGAGCTGATCCGGAACCAGGTCTTCACTTACTTTTTTGCCAACTACCGGAGATTGGGTTTGCTGGCGAAACAGTTGAAGTAAATCGTTATCAAAAATCATTTTTTCAGTGGGACGCAGGGCACCATAAACGTGATCGGGGAAATAGTTGTAGAGGGGTTCGGGTTCAATAATCAGCAAAGACACGGAAGTTTCCCGTGCCTGGAGATGAGTATCCGTTTCATCTTGAAGCAGAACTTGTGTGGTGTTGTTATTGCAGGAAATGATAAAAAGAAAAGCCGCAGCGCAAATGAAGAAAGATTTAATGCTCATAGTGATGCTCGATCGTAGATATATAAAAGTAAGAGTTGTGATAATGAATTGGCCAGCTCCTTGCTGAATAGTTGTGTGCTAAATTACCAATAAATCAGGACGTAACATATTAATACAGCAGTAAAATGTCTGTAAATAAAAGTTAATTATTAGGATGAGTCTATATAGATCCGGAGTTAAGCAAAGTGATTCTGTTTTATCCACAGAAACTTTTGTGACTTCGTTTTTACTCTCTTTTATTCACATTAAAGATTGTGAAACAAATCAGGTAAAAATTTAAAATAAGTGAACGTTTCAAAAAGCTATCTGTCTGCAATTCAAATATTTGAGTAGTTGTTTAATACACTTTTACAAGTTTGAATTGAATATTTCTTTAGGACTTAAAAGTTGAATTATATTTGACATAGGGTTGACCGAAAACTATACTTGCCTCGAGGTTGATGTTCTGTAAACTGTAATTATTACATCAATCTATCTATCAAATGATACCCCTTTAGCATTAAAACACTCCGCTATAAGGAGGAAAAAATCATCTATATAAATCAACCAAAATGCAGAACATTTGTGATCAAATCGTTCACTCTAATCATTCATCGATTCTGTTCTGCACTAATCAAAATATCATATGAGGTAAGTTATGATTCAGAAGATACTTCAGTCATTAACGAGCCTGTTGCTGCTTGTTGCTATTTCCGGATTTGCCGGACTGGCACATGCACAGACAGGAACCCTTACGGGTACCGTTACTGACGAGTCTACAGGTGAAACGCTTGTAGGTGCAACCGTAATGATCGTGGATCTCGAGCGCGGAGCTCCAACGGATATTGAAGGAATGTATATGATCGACAACATTCCAACCGGTACCTACGAGGTGCGGTTTTCATACGTTGGTTATACTACTGTAACAGAAACCATTGAAATCTCAGAAGGCGAGAATGTCTATGATCTGGAAATGAGCATGGATTCAGCCGGACTGGATGAAGTTGTGGTAACAGGTTACGGAAATTTTTCTGACCGGAACTTTACAGGCTCTGTATCTCAGGTGAGTTCAGAATCATTTGAAAATGCACCTGTTTCATCCATTAATGAAGCATTAAGCGGAAATATTGCCGGTGTTAATATTTCACCTTCAACCGGTACCCCGGGTGCAGTACAGCAGGCGAGAATTCGAGGAATCAGTTCCATTAACGCCAGCTCAGCACCTTTGTATGTAATTGACGGTGTACCTGTTCAAAGTGGGAGTAATGCACAATCAACGGCTACAAGTTCACTGGATGTGCTATCAAGCATTAGTGCTAATGATATAGAGTCAGTGACCGTACTAAAAGATGCTTCTTCTACCGCTCTTTATGGAGCCAGAGGATCTAACGGTGTTATTGTTATTGAAACCAAAAGCGGTAGTTCCGGCGATGTTCAATACTCTCTCTCTATGCAGAGAGGTGTGAATAACCGTGCCGTAGACGGGCCGGGTACTTTGAATGCCAATGAATGGGATCAGTTGTTTTACGACTCAGCAGGAAATTACCTTGAGTCTTTAGGTGCTCCTTCCGATAGAGCATCAGTTGATGCACTTCTATTCCCAAGCGGTTGGGATGGTGAGACAAGTACGGATTGGGGTGATGTTGTTAGAAATGACAATGCCATACAGCAAGAGTACCAATTGGCTGCGCAAGGTGGTAATGACCGAACGACTTTTTATACCTCTGCCAGCTTTTTTGAACAGGAGGGTCAGGCTATTGGCTCCGGTTTGGAAAGACTATCCGGTAAGTTAAATCTAACGCATCAATTTGATGAACGGTTAACCTTCTCAAATAACTTCTCCGGTTCATTTGTTGAACAGGATGGAATTCTTGAAGGTGCCGGTTACTTTGGAAGCCCTGTATTGGCTGAATACTTCATGTTGCCGACTGATAACGCATACAATGAAGACGGTTCTCCAAATCTGGGTTTATCCTCGAATATTTTCAACCCTGTGTATGTTCAGGATACAGATATCGATAGAAAACGTAATATTCGCGTGATCAACAATACCAATCTGGATTTTGAGATCACCGATAATCTGGCATTCTCATCAAACCTCTCTCTGGATTATCTGTTAACGGAAGAGAAATATTATGATAATCCGTTCTACGGAGACGGTGAAGATGTAAGAGGTGCGGTTGATGACATCAACACCCGTAACTTCAACTATGTTTGGAGAAACAGTCTGAATTATATTTATCAGGCAAATGAGCAAAATCTCTTTGATTTCCGATTCATTTCTGAAAGCCAGAAGAACAAGAATAACTTTCTGGAAGCCTATGGTGAAGGGATTGCTGCTGCAAATCTATACAACCTGAATACAACGGCATCTCCCCAGTTTGTAGGATCCAGCACAACCGACTGGGCTGTACAGTCGTTCATCGGTTTGGTAAACTACCGATATGACGATAAGGTGATTGTTGACGGTAGTGTTCGTCACGAAGGAAATACCCGTTTTGGTGAAGATAACCGATGGGGTACATTCTGGTCATTAGGTGTAGGATACATCCTTACGGAAGAGGATTTCTTCGCAGATATTGAGGGGCTCGATTTTCTAAGAGTTCGAACCTCATACGGTCAGACAGGTAATGCAAGTATTGGTTTAAATAACTACCAGACACTGGTAGGATTTGGCGGATATAACGATCAGCCGAATATTCAGCCAACTCAGTTTGGTAATCCTAACCTGACATGGGAAAAAGCGAATTCGTTTGACGTATCCGTCGACTTTGAAGCATTTGAGATGCTGGAAGGTGGTGTAAACTTCTTTAGAAAAGATAGCTACGACCTTCTGTTTAATGTTCCACTCTCGCGCGTATCCGGCCATAATTCACAGGTCCAGAACGTTGGAGAACTTTACAATCAAGGATTTGAGTTTGAACTGAGTGCCGATATTGTCCGTACTCAGGATTTCGGATGGAATCTTGGCGGTAATTTAACTTTGGTGGAAAATGAGATTACAGAGTTACCCCGTGATCAAAACGGTGACCCAATCGAAATTACTTCCGCAACACGATACACAGCTGTTGAAGGCTATGAAGTGAATGCGTGGTACATGAGAGAATGGGCCGGCGTTGATCCCGATAACGGTGATCCGCTATGGTATATGGATGACGGCGAAGGTGGCCGCACAACTACCAATAGTTACAATCAGGCGGATACCTATTACCAGGGAGCCAATGCTCAGCCAACGACTTACGGTGGTATAAACACTCGCGTAGATGTGAAAAACTTCTATGTACAGGCCAATATGAGCTTTGCACTAGGATACAAAGTGTTTGATAACTGGGCTAATTATATGAGGTCAGACGGAAACGGCGGATTTAATGCTGCCTTTGGCCAATACGGAACAGCAGCTGACTACTGGGAAGAACCGGGTGACATTGCAGATAATCCACGTCCGGTACTTTTCTCAACAAATCAGGCAAATGCCGCGTCGTCACGATTTTTATATGACGGTGATCACATAAGGCTGAAGTCTCTGAATATTGGGTACAATATTCCAACTCAGCTTATTGAGCAAGTTGGTCTATCATCGGCTACACTCTTCTTTAACGGGAGAAATCTATGGACCTACGCCTTTGATGACGATCTGAAATGGGATCCGGAGCAGAAAGCAGACGGATTTACCGACTTGAATGCTCAGCCAATGAGATCATTGACCTTTGGATTAAAAGCAAATTTCTAAAAGAGATTAAACAATGAGAAAACTAAGTAAATATATATTAGCACTGCTCATCGCAGCAGGTGTATTCACAGGGTGTGACGACTTTTTGTCGCCTTCTGTGGATCAAAACGTTCCAACAGAAACAGCTGTTGAGAGCGTATCAGATCTGGAAGCCGTAGTTTACGGTGTATATGACGACCTGAACAGGGTTGAACTCTACGGACGTGATTTTTACGTATCCGGAGATGTGATGTCGGATAACGCATGGTCTAACGCCAACTCTGGTAGATTTGTAGGGCAGGATCAATTCAACTTCACTACAAACAGCGGATATGCGTTAGGTGTCTGGGATGTCTTTTATGAGGCGATCGCCGGAGCAAATATGGCCATTCAAAGTGATTTGGAATCTGATGCAGATGTGGATCACTTTAAAGGACAGGCTTATGCACTGCGGGCATTCTCACATTTCAATTTGCTGCAGGCATTTGGTCAGCAGTATGTTGACGCCGGCGACCCTGCCGATGGTGTGCCGTACTCAGTAGAGTACAGAACGGCAGCTGAAGCAGATGGAGATTATCTCCTGCCCGAACGTGAAGCGATTGCTAACGTGCTGGCTAATATCGAAGACGATCTCGAAACAGCCGTTGATTTGATTGATCCAAGCAGAGTTGATGTGGTTGAGATGAACTACTGGGCGGTTCGGGCACTTCAAACCCGTTTTTATCTCTACACGGGGCAAGATGACCTGGTTGTGGAAATCGCTGAAGATATCATCAATAACAGCGGTTCCGAGATTACATCTGCTGAAGATCTGGTTGCTGACTGGGAATCCGGCAGCGGACCAAATTCACTTTTTGAACTCGCATTTACCAATACTGACCGTTTAGGAACAGATAATATCTCCCGCATATATAGAGATACAAATTATGGTGATGTTGAAGCGAGTGACGATCTGATCAGTTCGCATGCTGCTGATGATGTAAGACTTGACCTTTACTCTTCTGATGGAGATACCCATAGAATGGTGAGCAAATATTCAGACGAACTTGGTTCAGATAATGTTCGAGTGATTCGTTTTGCAGAAGTTGTTCTGAACTATGCAGAAGCTCTTGCAAATGGAGAGCCAGGCGAAATGACGGCTACAGAAGCATTGAATATGCTTGCTGATGAGCGTTATGAAAATGGTTCCCCATACACGGCTGCAACAGTGGACGATGTTCTTTTAGAACGTCGACTGGAGCTGGCCATGGAAGGGCATCGTCTGTATGACCTGATGCGAACCGAACAAGATATCGTACCGGGCGACGGAAGTTCGGCCAGAGGTGAAACCATAAACTATGGTGATTATCGGTTAGCACTGCCCATTCCGGAAAATGAGATCAGAGCCAATTCGGCAATGACGCAGAACGAAGGGTACAACTAAACTAATCTATTCAAGCTTAATTGCTAAACCCGCTCCGATTACTCGGTGCGGGTTTTTTTTATGTCTTGTAAATTCTGGATGGATATGGTTGAATTTCTGAATACTTATTTACTCTATTGGGTGATGAAATTTAGAGTTTAAAAAATGGACAGAGAGCTTCCCGTAAAGCGAGACCCATATTTGTTGCATGACAAAAATTCCGTATTTGATAGGGGAATCAGTTGTGCAGTGCATCTGGCACTGGGTATGAAGGGACTGTGTTTTGTATCCCCAAAATAAATTGTGGAGCTATATTGTGTTATCGTGTTTGCGACACTGGGTTGTGTAATATATATCTTACTTTTTTTATGGATGATTTTTCAAAGTTAAAAATGATTGGGATAAGACGACTGTAATAATTCGAAATTGATTACGATCCACACCCAATGGCGTAGCCATGCCCAACATCATAGCCACAGGTTTCAACCTGTGGTAGGTGAGGCTAACGAAATGCAGAATACCGTAGGTATGGAACACGTGCTTGGTATGAATTATACCAAGATTCAAACCCTGTCAGGTCTGGGATTACAACATGATCTTTAGCCAGGAAATCCCCGGTCACGTGGATCGTGCCTACGGCACTCTGTGGGTTTGTTTAGCATTTTGTATCCCCACAATAAATTGTGGGGCTATGATGTGTTAGCGTGTCTATGACACTGGATTATTCAATATGGTTTAACCTTCTGTGATTTTGTTCAGGGCCTTTTACAACGAATGGGTAGGGATTTCGATACGGTTCTGCTTTCCAACCCAAACGGCGTGGCCGTGATCCACATCATAGCCACAGGTTTCAACCTGTGGTTTTAGAGTCGGGAAAGAGCGT
>NZ_PISP01000006.1:300000-390745 GCF_002834295.1 Rhodohalobacter barkolensis
CATCCATAAAATGAAAGCATTGAAAGAGGTAGAGAAAAGAGCCTCCGAAATTAACCGGGTCATTAATGTTTTAATCCAGGTTAATATCAGCGATGAGGATCAGAAAAGCGGCTGTGATCCGGAGAAATTAGAAGGGATACTGAAATATGCTCAGGACTTAAAATACACTAAAGTCAGAGGTTTGATGGGAATGGCTACCTTTACTGATGATCTGGATGTTGTCCGGCCCGAATTTAAACTTTTGAAAAAACTTCGCGACGAGCATAAACATCTGAGTGAGGGTTCGGTAGACCTGAAACACCTGTCGATGGGAATGACCAATGATCTGGAGGTAGCCATTCAGGAAGGTTCCACGATGGTACGGGTTGGCACTGCCATTTTTGGCGAACGCAACTATTAAAAAATCATTCCGTTATAATGAAAGTCTAAATAGCATATTTACTATTTTAAACGAACCGGTAAATAGATATGGGAGCTTTTGCATGGGTTTTGATCGCACTTGCAGTTATTATTGGCGGTTATATTATTGATTATCAGAAGAATAAATTAAAATGGCAGGATAAGTCGTCTCAAACTACGGACGACCTTGAAGAGATTCGCAGCCTGCTTCATCAAATGAAAAAACGTATTGAAAATCTGGAAGCCATTGCGGCAAATGATCCGGATAGTTTCAAATCAGAGTCGATGGATCCGCTGGATCGAATTGAAATTAATGAGGAAGAAAACATCAAAAAGGATAACGAAAACAGAGTTTCTAATTTAGCAAAATCAAAAGGTGATTAATTATGGGTGGGGATGATGTAGCCATTTTAAGTGTAATTTTTGGGAGTGTAATTGCAATTGTATTTATCACAACGGTAGGAAGTATTATCAAAGCGGCTATAAAACGTAAATCAAGCAGCAGCGTAGCCGATAATAAAGAATTTTTAGCTGCCTTGAGAGAATTTAAAGAGAAAACCGATCGTCGTTTACAAAACCTTGAAGCCATCGTTTCTGGAGATGAACCGATGCCATCTAAAACAACCAAAAAGGAAGAAAAAAAGACGGAACGTAAAAGCGCAATTGAGATAGAAATAGAAGATCAACAAAAAAAAGAGGACAATAACCAATCGAATAGCGGAAAACTGAAAAACATGTTAAATCAGTAATCGTTATGTTCTTTAAGTGTCGTTTTTTAGCTGTCAATTTATAACCTGTATATCATAACCTAACTATGGGATCACAACCGATGAAACTCACCGCCCTGGAAATTAAACAACAGCAGTTCGAAAAATCTTTGCGCGGATATGATACGGCTGAAGTTCACGCGTATCTGAATTTGATTGCCAGTGAGTGGGAACACATGGTAGGTAAAATGAGAGAGCTTGAAGCTCAAATTGATAAGATGGATGATAAACTGAAACACTATGAACGTGTTGAAGAAGCTCTTCACGAAACCCTTCAAACGGCAAAAGACAGTGCTGAGCAAAAGTTAACCGGTGCAAAAAAAGAGTCTATAAATATCATTGAAAAAGCTGAAATGGAAGCAGACTCAATTGTTCGGGAAGCCCACCAGCAGAGACAGCAAATTCGCCAAAGTATTTTAAGATTATTGGACCGACGTAAAGAAATTATCGGTGGAATAAATTCCTATCTGGAAATTGCACAGGAGTCTCTCAGTCAATTCAGTAAAGATGAAGCTTCACTTTTCCGCTTGCCAAAAGAGCCGGAGATTGAAGAATCAAACTCTCCATATAAATCCACTTCTGAAAAGAAAAAATTCCAATTTGATGATTCAGAAAATGATGATTTATCATCAAAGTCATCCGTACCACAATCTTTGGATGATATTTTAGACGAACTCGATTAAAAAACGATATAACAATTCCCATCTTAGAAGAACTTATCAAAAGGAGATCGGGAATTTGTTATCTTCTCCATTCTTTCAAATAAGCACCAATTCATCATTTTAAATAATTATGGAATCTGTAGAAACCTTTCGAAAAAACCGAAATGAAGCCTTGGAACACATTCAAAGTATAACGGATATGCGTCCGGAGTACATGCTCATTTTGGGTACCGGTTTGGGACAGCTTGCAGATGAAATGGACATCAAAACAGAGATTCCTTATAACGAAATTCCACACTTTCCTGTCTCTACTGTTGAGAGTCACGCCGGTAAGCTTCTGTTCGGAAATTTAGGTGGAAAAGATGTTGTTGCCATGCAGGGACGTTTTCACTTTTATGAAGGATATACCATGCAGCAGATTGTCTTTCCAATTCGTGTACTAAAAGCCAACGGAGCTAATACTCTTTTTGTAAGCAATGCGAGCGGGGGCATGAATCCAAATTTTAAAAGAGGGGATATCATGCTGATTAATGATCATATCAATTTGTTGGGAGATAACCCCTTAATTGGTCCAAATGATGATGAATTGGGCCTTCGGTTTCCTGATATGAGCGAACCCTATACTGAAAGACTCATCGATATTGCACACACTGTAGCATTGGAAGAAAATATTTTTATGCACCAGGGAGTTTATGCAGCCATGAGCGGTCCAATGTTGGAAACCAAATCTGAGTATCGATTTTTACGACTGATTGGTGCTGATGTAATTGGTATGAGCACAATTCCTGAAGTAATTGCTGCTGTACACATGGGAATGGAAGTTTTGGGTATTTCTGTAATCACCGATGAATGTTTCCCAGACTCACTCCAACCCGTTGTAATGGAAGATATTCTTGAAGCTGCCGGAATGGCCGAACCAAAAATGACAAAAGTGATGATTGGAGTACTTGAAAAACTATAAATTATTTTAAATCAATTAGATAAATAGTTTTTAAAGGTTCAATAAGAAACTCAAATCAAAAGCGTTCTTATAGTTACTTTTAGTTTTAAAAGTCGTATTTTTACACTTGTATTTAATTGGGTTTTTTAATTAAATACAATAACCAATAATTCTTTAGCACATCACTGCGCATGAGCTTTCACGATTTTGACGATGGCCCCATCTGGAATGAATTTCAATGGGAGTCTCACTTAAACGAGATCGAGAAAAGAAGCGAACAACTTCGACGATTTATCACTTCCGATCCGCATGGAAACACTCCTCGCTGGCTCATTTTATTACAAGAGAGTATAGATGAGCTGGATGCAGTTGAAACCTTTATTGAAGAAGAACTTCTTTTAGATGACGCCTACTTCCCGGAAGATGAGGATGATTGGGAAGACGAAGAAGATGATGAATGGGATGATGATGATTTTTTCCTGGATAACGACTTTCCGTTTGATCAAGACGAAGATTTTGACGATTACGACAGTGGCGAGGACTGGAAAGAGCTGAGTGAAGATTACACGATGGACGAATATGGCTCTATTGAAAATCTGGCCATTTACAAGGAAGCTCGAAATTATGCCGTAGATGTATTAAAGTGGGGTGAAACCATTTCTCCATCTAATCAATCTAAAGCCGTTCATGATTTTGTAAGTAATACCCTCATTATATCTGCTAAGTTAGCCGGGGGGTATTCATTCGGTTTTGATCTGGATGTATTGGGTGGAAATATTGCCTACACTAAAAAAGCTCTTTTCAGTGCAAACGAAGCTCTTAACAATCTTCAAAAACTAAAGAAAGGCGCTCTTTTAAAAAGCGAACTATATTACGAATTTCACAACAGGCTTTTCGAAATTCGTAACGATATAGGAATTTATATACAAGAGCTTCGCGAACGCTTTGATGTAGGCATGGAGTAAAACAGTTTTATAGAATTGTTTTACTCAACCAAATCAATCAACTCCTGAGGTGCTTCAATATCCATTCTTAACAGGGTAGATGCGTGTGTTTTTCCCTGAGCGTCCAATTTCAGTGATACTGTTCCGCCTCCACCCAAACTCTCGTTGAGGATAAAGTTTAGCGCACCAATATTATCCATTTCATAGCGTTCAACTTCACCTTTACAAATATGCTTCATATGTTCTTTCACCCGGTCTGCCGAAAGTTCATTTTTCAGGAAAGGATAGATCTCAGGATGACGTGCAATGATCCCCACATTACTTCCATTTCCTTTATCTCCGCTGCGACCGTGGGCTAATTTCAATAGTTTTACAGTAGGCATCTCAATAGTTGTTTAGTTTATTCAATCGTTAACTCCATTTGTTTATAAAATGGAATATTTTCTACTCAATTTCACCTATCAGGAATAGTTCTTCATCGTATGTAGCAGCTCTCTTTTTCACCTCATCCAATGAGTCAGGAGAAACAATAGCAATGAGTCCAATTCCAAGATTAAACGTCTGTCTCATATCCTGTTCTTCTACATTTCCTGTCTTTTGAATCAATTCAAAAACTGCAGGTCTTTTCCAGCTATCCCAGTTAATATGGATTGATAAACCATCAGGAACAACTCTCTTTGTATTGCCAATAATCCCCCCACCGGTAATGTGAGAAAAGCCATTAACTCCCTGAACAGATTTTAAATCCGTTATCAGTTTTAAATATGATTTATGAACTTGAAGCAGTTCTTCACCAATGGTTCTATTTAATTCATCCGGTTGATCATCTACACTATATTCACTGAATAGAACATTTCTGGCCAGTGAGTATCCATTGGTATGCAGGCCACTGCTTTTAAAACCTACCAGGAGATCACCTTTCTTAATTTTTGATCCGTCAATGAGCTCCTCTTTATCGACTACACCTACAATGGTTCCGGCCAGATCAAACTCACCTTTTTTATAAATATCCGGCATTTCAGCTGTTTCACCACCTATCAGTGCTACACCATTCTCCTTACACGCTTTAGAAAAACCTTTAATTACATCGAAACCTACATGCTGTTCCAGCTTACCGGTAGAAAAGTAGTCTAAAAAGAAAAGAGGTTTTGCACCACATACTGCAATATCGTTCACACAATGGTTCACCAGGTCCTGTCCCACTGTATCAAATCGATTGGTTTTAAATGCTACAATTAATTTGGTTCCCACTCCGTCTACGCTGCTTACAAGTACCGGCTGTTTGTACGATGAAAAGTCTGCATTAAACAGAGCTCCAAATCCCCCGATGTTCGTCAATACGTTTTCGTTATGTGTTTCCTGAACAACGTCTTTAATGGAGTCGACTAACTCTTCTCCGGCTTTTATATCTACGCCTGAATCTTTGTAACTGAATGTTTTTTTACTCACTGTATCGGGATCAATAATTGAACTTAACTTGATAAGATTACCAATAAACCGTTAGTGAAAAGAATCTTTCTATGCCTGGGAAGTAGAATAAGGTTCATTTATAATCTTGCCTAAATATAGAAAGAATGAGAGAATGGATTTGATTTAATTCCTAATGTTTTCCACACGTATATACGATAAGGATTAGATTAATATTTTGTCTTTTAGTAGTAGTGCCTGTGGATATGTTTATAACTTTTTTATCCTTTCTTTTACAGTGATGTTTGGTTTATTGTTGATAATTTTGTGGATAAATAAAGAAGTAAAATCAATTACTTAGGTTGCAATAAAAAAAGTAATTAACATTTTATAAGGATCACACCTATCTTAACATATTAATCTATCCACATCAAAAGTTGTTCTTTTCGGATGTGTAAAATCCCGGATTTTTGTGAATTGCTGTGGATAGATATTTGAAATAATTACAAATTCATTTTGTCCACATAGTAATCTCGAATTATTAACACTCTTTTCCACATATGAAAGTTGTTGTTCAGCGCGTAAACAGAGCATCAGTAACCGTCGAAAATGAAATTACAGGGAAAATTAAAAAGGGATTACTTCTCTTGGTTGGTATACACGAAACGGATACAAAGAAGGAAATCGACTGGTGCTGTAATAAAATATCTAAGCTACGGATATTTGAAGATGATGAGGGAAAAATGAACAGATCGGTCCAGGATATAAAGGGAGGAATTCTGGTTGTTTCTCAGTTTACGCTATATGGGGATACAAAAAAGGGAACCAGACCCAGTTTTATTGAAGCGGCTAAACCTGATGTTGCTGAACCACTTTATAATTACATGGTTGAGAGATTTAAAAAGAGTACGGATCTCAATATTCAGGAAGGAAAATTCGGAGCAATGATGCAGGTTGAATTGCTAAACGACGGACCTGTAACCATAATTGTTGAGAAATAGATGTCTGTACTGTTTGTATTTATTGATGGAGTTGGAGTAGGTGATAAGACAAAAAATAATCCTCTTGCTGATTCAACCTTAAAATCGTTCTCTTATTTTACCAATGGGGATGGCCTACATAGTGGGTTGGATGAAGTAATTGAGGATGATAAACTCTTTTTAAAAATAGACGCAAATTTGGATGTTGAGGGTCTGCCTCAAAGTGGAACGGGACAGGCATCTTTATTTTCAGGTGAAAATGCTTCAAAGATTGCTGGAAAACACTTTGGACCCTTTCCCTATTCATCAACAAAATTTCTTTTAGAAAAGCGGAGTCTGTTTCACAAAGCAATAGAGAGTGGATTTAAACCTCACTTTTTAAATGCTTATCCGGAATTGTTTTTTACAAAATCGGAAAAAAGAGATCGATGGACCTGTACTACATTAATGGCAAAATCTGCAGGTTTAAAATTAAATGGAATAGATGAAATTCTAAATGAGGAAGCTTTAACAGCAGAAATTATTCAAAAAGCGTGGAGAGAGTCTTTGAATCTGGATGTTCCTGTAATTACCCCGGAAGATGCATCAGTAAGGGCATTAAGGAGTATGAATAAGTATGACCTGGTTCTGTACGAATATTACCTGACAGATAAAGCAGGTCATGCAATGAGTAAAAAGAAATCAAGAGAAGTTTTAAATATTTTGGATCGGTTTTTGAGTTCTGTTATTCAGAATTTAGAGAAAGATGATACACTGGTAATAACAAGTGATCATGGGAATCTGGAAGATCTTTCTATAAAAACCCACACTCGCAATCCTGTGCCTCTTTTTGTAAAGGGAGATACCAAGCCATTTCTGGAGACAAAATCGATATTGGATATAACGCCGGCAATTATAGAAGTTTTAAAAAGGGATAGAAACAAAAAAAGCCCTTCAAAATGAAGAGCTTTTTTATAAAAAGGTATCTAATGGAGCTGATAGAATTAAGACACAGCATCTTTGATTCGATCGAAAATCTCCTCAATAGATCCTACACCGTCAATTTCTTTAACAGCACCTTTTTCTTTGTAGTAGTTTAAAACAGGGGCTGTCTCTTTTTGATAAACGCTCAAACGATTTTTTACTTTTTCGGGAGTGTCATCAGATCGTCCTTCACCGCGGCTCAAAATTCGATTGATAAGTTCTTCTTCCGGAACGGTAAGAGTTAAGAATGCATCAATTTTTTTACCATTCTCTTCAAAAAAAGAATCGAGAGCTTCAGCCTGTGCTACTGTTCTGGGAAACCCGTCGAGAATGACACCTTTGTCATACTTCGGCTTGCTGAGTTCATCTTTAACCAGATCAACAACCGTTTCGTCCGGTACAAGATTACCGGCATCCAGGATGGATTTAACCTTTTTACCTAAAGGAGTTTCATTTTTGATATTTTCTCTGAAAATATTTCCGGTAGATAAATGAGGAATGTTAAAGTGCTTCTGCATCTTTTCAGCCTGAGTACCTTTACCCGCTCCCGGAGGGCCAAAAATTATAATATTCATGATAGCCTAATTATTTTATAGTTAGCGCATAGTCTCTCTGAACGCATCAGGAAGGACTGATTTAAAATGACAACGTACATGTCATAAAAAAGGCGATGCATTAATGCATCGCCTGTATAAAATAGATACTACTTCTTATTATTGGTAGTATTCGTAGAATCTTTTTCACGGATTCGGGCTGCTTTTCCTCTTCTGTCACGAAGGTAGAAAAGCTTAGAACGGCGAACACGTCCTTTCTTTTTCACTTCAATTTTAGCAATGAAAGGAGAGTATAGAGGGAAAATTCTTTCTACGCCCACGCTGCCTGACATTTTACGCACAGTAAACGTTTTATTGGCACCACTTCCGCGTTCGTTAATAACAACGCCCTGGTACTGCTGAATTCGCTCTTTATCCCCTTCACGAACACGATAGTGAACGTTTACGGTATCACCGGCTGTAAATTCCGGTAGATCGTCGCGTACAACGGTCTGTTCTACAAGTTTCAATTTATCCATGATTATTGTCCTCGTTACTGGGCTTTAGTTTTTCTTTTTAAATTTTTCGTATAAATCGGGTCGTCTCTGTTTGGTTCGTTTAATCGCCATTTCGGATCGCCATTCAGTAATTTTTTTATGATCACCTGATCGTAAAATGTCCGGTACTTTTAAACCTTCAAACTCTGCGGGTCGTGTGTATGTGGGTGGTTCAAGCAGATCATCCTGAAATGAATCTGTAAGAGCACTTTCTGCATCTCCCAGAACTCCGGGAAGCAGTCGAACAATAGCATCAGTCATAACCAATGCCGGAAGCTCACCGCCTGATAATACATAATCACCGATTGAAAATTCACCGGTAATCAGTTCATCCCTCACACGCTGATCAACACCTTTATAGTGACCGCAAAGAATGATGATATTCTTTTTAAGTGACAGCTTATTAGCATTTTTTTGCTCAAACTTTTTTCCGTCGGCTGCTGTAAAGAGTACATCATCGTATGTTCGTTCACTTTGCAGTTTACGAATACAGGAAAAAATAGGCTGTGCTGTCATTACCATTCCGGCTCCGCCTCCATATGGATAGTCATCAATTTTGTGATGTTTATCCTCAGAATATTCGCGAAGATCATGAGTGTAGATTTCTACCAGTTTATTATCCCTGGCACGTCCCACAATACTATTTTCAAGCGGGCTGTTCAGCAGTTCAGGTACACCTGATATGATATCAATTCTCAGCATTTAACCTTCTTCAATAAGTTGGTCGAGGTTTTTGCAGTGAATAGTACTGCTGTTGTGATCTACACGATCTATATACTCATCCACAAAGGGAATAAGCAGCGAACCGGTTTGATACTTAATTTCGAGAATTGGATGTGCAGGATTTTCAAAAACATCCAGCACAAGGCCAATCTCTGTATCATCAGAGATGATGCTGTAGCCTGTTACATCAACAGAGTCGGAATCATCCTTCTCCTGTTTGATCTGGTTTAGCTCTTCATTTACAGCAAAGAGAGCTTTATTCATTGCGGCTTGGGCATCATCCCGGTCAGCGATTAAATCAAATTTTACAAAGAACGTTTGTTGGTTTCTTTTTTTTTCAACCCTGTAAGATTCAATTCTTGCGGGTATCAGATCAGAGCGTTCGTTCTTCATATAGAAGAGATCAATCTGATCAAAAAGGCCATCAATAAAGTTTTCATTTGGCTGAAATCGAATGTTTCCATCCAATCCTCTGGGCCTGCCAAAGCGGCCAATTTCGATAAACCGGTTATTAACAATATTACTCATAACCGGTTTAATGAATTACTCTTCCTGCTTGCTTTCCCATGCACGCTGAACCGTAACACGATCTTCATCTTTAGGAACAAATCCTTTCAATTCTTCAAGAGAGGTGTTTTTAATATGGTCAATCGCTTCAGTAGCATTCATATCTGTTGAAACTTGAGAAGGAGCCGTTTCTTTTTCTTCAGCTTTTTTCTCCTCTTTTGGAGCTTCTTCCTTCTTCTCTTCCGCAGGTTCTGCTTCAGCTTTTTCTTCTGTTTTTTCCTCTTCTTCAGAGTCGTCAGCTTTTACTTCCTCTTCAGCAGGTGCCTCTTCGGCTTCCTCTGCTTTAGCTTCTTCCTTCTCTTCAGATTTTTCAGCTTTAGCTTCTTTTTTCTCTTCTGCTTTTGGCTCAGCAGACTCCTCAGCGACTGCTTCCTTTTCTTCCTCTTTTACTTCATCGGCAGTTTCTTCTGCAGCTTCAGCTTTTTCTTCTTCAGCAGCTTCTTTGGCTTCGGCCTCTTCTTTAGCTTTCTTTTGCTCGAGTTCTTTGGCTGCAGCGGCAGCTTTTTCTTCCAGCTGTTTCTTATACTCTTTCTCTTCAGCTTTCAGAATTTCTTGCTGTTTAGCTTTACGGCTGCTGTCTTTATCAGCATTTTTCTCTTCACGAGCGGTTCTCCACTCTTCGAGAGCAGCTTCAATCTCTTCTTCACTTTTACCCCATCGTATCAGGTGCATTTTGTAGAGGATACCCTCTTTTTTGAAAATGCTGCGAACAGTGTCGCTGGGTTGTGCTCCAATTTTGAGCCAATGCATTACGCGTTCTTCGTCGTAAGAGAGCTGTTTGTCTTCACTCACATTGTCGAATCGGCCAAGTCTTTCGATGATTCGGCCATCACGAGGAGAACGGCTGTCTGCTACCACGATGTGGTAAAAAGGTCGTTTCTTTCTTCCTTTTCGTTGTAAGCGTATTTTAATCAATGATGTACTCCTTTAAGGTTTTGTTAAGTATATATTCGTTTTGTTATTTATTGTCGGCCAAACGGCAGATTTTTCAATCCTTCCATTGCCCGGCCTACTTTATTCATTTTGGTCATCGTCTTCATCATCTTCTTCATCTGTTCAAACTGCTTCATCAACTCATTGATTTCCCGAACAGATGTGCCGGACCCTTTTGCAATACGCCGGCGACGACTACCATTTAGTAATGAAGGATCATGTCGTTCTTCAGGTGTCATTGAATCAATAATGGCTTCAATGGGCTTAAATGAATCTTCATCCAGATCCTGATCCTTCATGGCTTTATCAGCACCGGGAATCATACCAACCAGGTCGGTAATATTTCCCATTTTTTTGATCTTCTGTATCTGATCATAAAAGTCTACGAGATCGAACTTGTCAGACTTTATTTTCTTCTGAAGTTTCTGGGCCTGATCTTCGTCAAACTCTTTTTGAGCTTTTTCTACCAAAGAAACTACATCTCCCATACCGAGAATTCGCTGTGCAAGACGATCCGGATAGAAAGGTGAGAGCGCGTCCAGCTTTTCGCCGGTACTCATAAATTTGATAGGCTTTTGAACTACAGATCGGATAGAGAGTGCAGCACCACCGCGTGTATCTCCATCCATCTTTGTCAGTACTACTCCATCAAAATTGATTGTGTCGTTAAATGCCTTGGCTGTGTTAACAGCATCCTGGCCGGTCATGGCATCAACCACAAAAAGAATCTCGTCGGGGTTGACCGCTTTTTTAATTTCGGCAACCTCTTCCATCATTTTTTCATCCACGTGAAGCCGGCCGGCTGTATCAATAATAACGGTATCGAGTGCCAGGCTCTTTGCCATTGATACGGCTTCTTTGGCTACACGTACCGGATCTTTTTGGTTAATGGAGTAGACAGGAACATCAATTTCAGATGCCAGGGTTTTTAACTGATCGATTGCAGCGGGACGATAAACGTCGGCAGCTGCTAAAATAGGGTTTCTGTTATTCTCTTTTTTCAGGTATCGGGCCAGTTTACCTACAAATGTGGTTTTCCCGGATCCCTGGAGTCCTGCAATAAGAATAACGGTAGGGGGAGTATTTGCAACGGCGAGATCGGCTCTCTCTTCGCCAAGCATTTTCACCATTTCGTCATAAACAATCTTGGTGAACTGCTGACCGGGATTCACAGCGGTTAAAACATCGGATCCCATTACCCGTTCTTTAATATCATCGGTGAATTGACGGGCTACTTCTAAATTTACATCTGCATCCAGGAGGGCGCGACGGATTTCCCGTACGGTTTCAGCGATGTTGACATCGGTGATTTTCGACTGCCCCTTTAGGGACTGTACGGCTGATTCTATTTTAGAAGACAAATCTTCAAACATTACACAGGCTCGTTTAATTAAAATATCAAATGATGCAGAGTCTCAAATGATACGGACATTCCCTTGAATTATCAACATGTAATATTAGAAAAGTTTCTCTCCGCCAATAGAGAATGACCTTCTTTCGATCAGTTTTATCAAAAAGGATTAAAAAAGGCTCTTTATAGTATATAAAGGGATCTATTCACGGTTTATTTTCTCCACTTCTACGATTCCATTACGGGTAAAGGTGTCTAAAATAAGAGAGGTTGTCCACGAAGTTTCCACACCGGTTATTGGTAGATCTAAGCCTTCAATATCAACAGGAATGAGCCGGATGGATATTCTCAGTTCTGAATTTGTTGTTCCTGCGTTATCAACACAGAAATAAGATTGGTTTGATCCGTTAGTGCAGGCCCGGAAAATATCATCAATTGAAAATTCGAATTCATTATCACTTTCATCGGAAATTAGCGAGACGGTCTCATTGAATTGATAGAGCCGATCCCGGATATCGGAAAAAATTATTTCGATTTTGTAATCGCCATGTACGGTACCGGTCGACTTTATGTTTAGGGTAAACCCATCAACTGTAAGATCTTTAACCTGAACATCATCAATTTTGTGTAAATCGGATCTTATTTGTTGCTGTTGTTTAAGCTCTTCTCTGGTTTGATCTGCTCTGTGTTCTCCTGTCCAGATAAAAGCTAATACTAGAATGAGTGAACCACCGAGTACAAACAGTAAATTTTTTGAGAGTTTTTGCAGAGCGGGGTTTTGGCGGGCTTTCATTCCGACGGCGATAAAAAAAGCACCGGACACATTCAGTAAAATACCGAAGAAGATCAATGGGATATACCAAAAAAGTAGCGATTGATCGGCTTGATCTAAGGACTGAGCGCCCGTATAGATGTAAATCCCGATCAGAAATAATCCGCTCAAAGCAAGCAGGATACCCGAAATGATAGTAAGTACGGGTATATAACGATTTGTTTTCATGACAACGAAAAAGGGCAAAAATTAAATAACATGCAATGCTTATCCGCCCCGGCCATACTTTATATTTCGATGTAAGGGTCGAAGTAGTTATTTTCATCAAAATAGCAGCAATCAACCTATAAATTAGTAGAACAGATATGTCTCAAGAAAAAGGATATGGATTATTAAAAGGAAAAAAGGGGATTATTTTCGGTGCTTTGGATGAGAGAAGCATCGCCTGGAGAATTGCCCTGGCCTGTAAGCGTGAAGGAGCTGATTTTGTATTGAGTAATGCCCCTGTTGCTCTCCGTCTGGGAACATTAGATGCGTTAAGCGAAGAGACCAACGCTAAGATTATTCCATGCGATGTGAGCAGTGAAGAGGATGTTGAAAAATTGATGAAAGAGACAAAAAAAGAGCTTGGCGGTGTGGATTTTATTCTTCACGCGATTGGCATGTCTCCAAATGTTCGAAAGAAGAAAGAGTATAGAGATTTGAACTATCAGTGGCTGAATCAAACATTGGATATTTCAGCAATTTCACTTCACAAGGTTCTCAACTATGCAGAAAAAACAGATGTAATTAATGACGGCGCCAGCGTAATTGCACTGTCCTATATTGGTGCTCAAAGAATTTTCTCGAAGTATTCCGATATGAATGACGCTAAAGCACTGCTCGAAAGTATCGCGCGTAATTACGGAAGCCGACTGGCCGATCGCGGCATCCGTGTGAATACAGTCTCGCAGGCTCCGACAAAAACATCTGCCGGTTCCGGGATTAAAGGATTTGACAGTATGTATACCTTTGCTGATAAAATTGCGCCTCTTGGCAATCCAACGGCAGATGAGTGTGCCGATTACTGCGTAACACTTTTCTCTGACTTAACCCGGAAAGTGACCATGCAGAACCTCTATCACGATGGCGGCTTTGTGACTAGTGGTATTTCAGAAGAGATGATCGACGGTTTAGTGAAACTCTACGCTGACGAAGAGTAATTTCCATACCAAGACATGGTATTTTATTGACAACAGTTTTTGTTTGTGTTGCCCTAAGCCGGTTATGTTTCGAGGCGAAGACGTCGCAAATTTAAAAATACCATGTCTATTTAATTTTTGATTTAAACCATCACAACATGCCCATTAAAATTCTCGGTATCGACCCTGGCTCTCGAACTACCGGTTACGCAATTCTGGAAGAGACGAATGGATCGTATAGGGCAGAGGTTTGTGATGTAATCCGATTGGCAAAAATGGATGATCATAATGATCGTCTGCAGTTTATTTTTGATGAGATTACTAAACTGATAAAAGAGCACAAACCCACTCAATGTGCTATAGAAACACCGATTTACGGTGTAGATCCGCTGGCCATGTTAAAGCTTGGGCGGGCTCAAGCTGCGGCAATTCTTGCCATAACCAATCAAAATATTCCCGTTTCGGAGTATTATCCCAAAGCAGTAAAAAAAGCGATTACCGGTAACGGAAATGCCAGCAAAAAACAGGTCGCATTTATGCTGGAGCGGGTTATGACGTTACCCGAAAAGAAATTAAAGGATGATGCAACGGATGCGTTGGCCGTGGCATGGTGTCATCACACCAAAACAGGACACATTCCGGCCGGTGATATGAAGAAAAAAATGCATCAAAACAACAGTAAAAACAGTTGGGCGGCTTTTGTAGATGCCAATCCGGACAGAGTAAAAAAGCATTAACCATTCCAAGCGATTTAAGTTCTAGCTAAAATTATATGATTGCCTATTTAAAAGGAGTATTAGACAGCAAAACAGAAGACCGGTGTATAATTGATGTTCAAGGTGTTGGGTATGGGGTTGAGATTTCGAATCAAACCCTGCAGACACTTCCTGAAAAAGGAAAGGAACTCAAACTGTTGATCTATCATCATATCACGGACAGCGATCAGCGGTTGTTTGGATTTGCGACATCAAAAGAGAAAAACCTGTTTGAACGGCTAATTACCGTGAAAGGAATTGGGCCAAAACTGGGACTTACTATTTTATCCGGTATGCCTCCTTCAAATTTAATGGAGGCGATTGTTACGCAGGATACCGCAGCACTCTCAAATATTTCAGGAATCGGGAAAAAAACTGCAGAGAGAATGGTATTGGAGCTGAAAGATAAACTCTTTGATGAAACACAGCCGTCTGTTGCCACCGGAACAACCGAGCAGCGCAGCAAACATGAAGAGGCCGTCTCAGCACTTGAAGCCTTAGGTTTTAAGAAAAGAGAAGCAGAACAGACCGTTCAGAAAATTACGGCTGCCAATCCAAAATTTTCGGTTTCAGATATTGTTAAGAGTGCCTTGAGCAGAATGAACAGGTAATAATTTCTTAACAACAGAAGGTTATTTTACAGACAGTACTCATTGGAGCAATGAGCTTTGAATCGTAAATAAACCATTATTTGATTTGTCTAAACAAACTATTCTTGTAGTCGATGACGAACAAGACCTTCTTGATCTGATCGAGTATAATCTCAAGAAAGAAGGATATAAGGTACTGAAGGCCGAAAATGGTCAGCAAGGGATTGAAATGGCAAAAGAACACCACCCCAATCTGGTTCTTTTGGATATCATGATGCCAAAAATGGATGGGATTCAGGTATGTGAGAAGATGAGAGCAAATCCGGATCTCAAATCGATTCCCGTAATATTTCTCACAGCACGCAGTGATGAAAAAACAGAAGTGGAAGGACTGGATATTGGAGCGGATGATTTTATCACCAAGCCCATCAGTACTACAAAGCTGCTCTCCAGAATAAAAGCTGTTCTTCGGCGATATGATGAAACTGAAGAAGAGGTCAATAAACTGGAAGTACACGATCTCAAAATTGATAAAGACAGATATATTGTTACTCGCGGAGAGGAAGAATTTCAATTACCCCGAAAAGAGTTTGAGCTTCTCTATTATCTGGCCAGCCGAAAAGGTAAGGTGCGCGACAGACAAACTCTTCTGAATAAAGTTTGGGGAGATAATATTTACGTAGTTGATCGAACCGTGGATGTTCATGTTCGAAAAATCAGAGAAAAGCTTGGCGATCACTATATTGAAACAGTAAAAGGAGTGGGTTACCGTTTCAAAGATTAAATTTTGGATCCATTGAGAAAGAACTTTTTTTCTGCCATATCTCTGAGAACAGCAGGAATCTCATCTGTTGTGATTGCACCAACCATTTCACTGTTGATTTGGTACATCACCGAAATGAACTCCTTTGAAACACTTCTTCTGTTTGTTCTTCTTTTTGGAGTAGTGTTTACGATTATCTATTCCATTTCAGCTTATCTCCACAATTCAAGGTTGAACCAGTTAACCCGCATTGTTAAAAACATTTCTCAAAAGCAGTTTGAGGAGTATGACGATATAACCATCCAGCAGGAAGATGAACTTGATGCGCTATTAAAACAGACCATCAGAGCCAGTAAAATGGTGGAGAAGGAACTTGAACGACTAAATAAGATTGAAAATTATCGAAAGGAGTTCATCGGAGACATCTCACATGAACTTAAAACACCGATATTTGCAATCCAGGGATTTATTGAAACACTTCTGAACGGAGCGGTTCACGATGATGAAGTGAATGAGGTTTTTCTCCATAAGGCGATGAAAAATGTGAATCGGCTCACCTACCTTACAAAAGATTTGATGGAAATTTCCAGACTTGAAACGGGTGAGTTAAAGTCGAACATGCAGGAGATGTTTTTGCGCGATGTGGTTCTGGATGTTGTTGAAAATCTTCAGTACAAAGCAGATAAGGAAAAAATTGAGCTGATTGTTCATGATTTTGATAAAAATATTCAAATCAGGGCCGATCGGAATCAGATCAAACAGGTGCTTATAAATCTCATCGAAAATGGGATCAAGTATAACAAGGTGAACGGCAGGGTCGAAATCGGCCTGAACAGCCTGAAGGGTGATAAAATTGAGTTGTTTGTAAAAGATACCGGAATCGGAATTGATCCGAATGACATTGCCAGGGTTACAGAGAGATTTTACAGAGTTGATAAATCACGCTCGAGAGAGAAAGGAGGGACAGGACTTGGGCTGTCTATTGTGAAGCACATCATAGAAGCACACGGCGAAAAATTGAGTATAGAAAGTAAACCGGACGAGGGTTCCACATTTCGGTTTACGTTGACCAAAGTTTCTCACGTTTCAGTTTGATCACCTTTTTTCTACCTTTCTGATCTATTATTGAGAACTAAATTTATTTTACATGATCTATGCTGTAGTAATGGCCGGGGGATCCGGAACCCGGTTTTGGCCTAAAAGTACCAAAGCACTGCCGAAACAGTTTTTAAATCTCTTTGGCAGCGATACAATGATTCAAGAGACCGTAAAACGCCTGGAAGGATATATAAACCCGAAAAACGTGCTGGTTGTCACAAATGATAACTATGTGCCCATTGTGGAACAGCAACTTCCGGATGTCAGGAAAGATCATATCATTGGGGAACCGGTCGCTAAAAATACAGCACCTTGTGTAGCAGCGGCTGCCGCGATTTTAAATAAGTTGGATCCCGATTCTGTAATGGTTGTTTTGCCGGCCGACCATCAAATCACCCAAAAAGAGAACTTTCTGGATGTACTGAAATCTGCAGTTGAAACGGCACAGACGGAAGATTCCCTGGTAACCATTGGCATTGAGCCCAATCGTCCCGAAACCGGCTATGGTTATATCTGTTATGATGCTGATAAAAAACTGAGTAAATCCGGAAACCCTGCCTACTCTGTAAAAAACTTTACCGAGAAGCCAGACCTTAAAAAGGCAGAAGATTTTTTGTCGTCAGGAAATTATTTATGGAATAGCGGGATGTTCATTTGGAAGACGGAAACGATCCTGAATGCATTTAAAAAGTATCTGCCCGATGTCTTTAAATTGACTGAGAAATTGCAAAAATCAGATCTGACGCAAGAGGACATCAGTCAGTTTTATTATGCCTGCCCATCCATTTCTATTGACTATGGAATCATGGAGAAAGCTGAAACCGTGCATGTTGTTCCCGGAGAGTTTGGATGGAATGATGTTGGGAGCTGGACTGCAGTTCATGAACTCTCTGAAAAGGATGAGAATTTAAACGCCTACGGTAATACAAAGGTATCCATACACAATTCGGGTTCAAATCTGATACATACCGAAAGTGGCAAAATTGTTTCACTCGTCGGTGTTGATAATGTAGCCGTGGTAGAAACGGATAAAGCTATATTGGTGGTTAACCTGGAGAAAGCCCAGGGGGTAAAGGATGTAGTGGAAGAATTGAAATCAAACCCTGACTTGAAAGAGTATCTCTGATTGAATCAGATTGTTATTTCCATCTGATCGTAGGCAAGCTGAACATGCGATGGGAGCTGCTTGTTCGATTCTTCATGATCCACATAGCTATTCATGTGTATCAGGTAAGTTTGGGGGATATTTAGCTCATCGGCTATTTCTACCGCTTCGGGAATAGTTAGATGTGTCGGGTGCTCGGGCTGCCACCTTAAACCGCTCAGCACCATGACTTTACTTCCTTTGACAAGTTCCTTGGTTTTATCAGGGATGGATTTTACATCAGTCATATAGGAGAAATCGTTAATCCGATAGCCCTGGACGTTTATTCTGCCATGATTGTAAGGCAGGGGAGTGATCTGAAGATCACGAAACTTGTGAGCTTCATCGATCACCGACATATCAACTGAAGTTGATCCCGGATATTTATTATCGCCAAACATGTAATCGAACCGTTCCTGAATGGATTGAAGGGCCTGGCCGGATGTGTAAAGAGGAATAGGACCTTGCTGTGCATAGTTAAATGCCCGCAGATCATCGAGTCCCGCAACATGGTCCATATGTTCGTGTGTGATCAAAACCAGGTCGATCTTTTTCACTCCGGATCGAATTGTTTGAATTCTAAACTCAGGCCCGGTATCAATGATTACCGATGTTTGATCGGTTTCAATCCAAACGGAACACCGTGTCCGTTCATTTCGGGGATCACCGCTGATGTGTTCTGAACCGAATCCGCCGGCAACAGGGACACCCATGGAAGTTCCGGTACCTAAAAAGGTGCATTTCATCATTCCTGAACTTCCTCTGTTATATCTTCTTCACTGAAACGGTCGAGCCGTTCCCACATTTTTTCCAGTTCTTTGCGTACTGCGGGTTTGATATAAGTTTCATCAGGATTGAGACTCTTTAACACTTTTGCAAGGATTGCAGCCTGAGATTCCGTAGGTTTATTTTTATTAATGACGATCAGTTTTTCACCTTCAATAACACATTGGTCCCCGCGAAATGCTCCTCTCTCTTTGCGGATGGTATACCCGCCTTTTTCACAGAGAGACTCCAGCTCCATTAAAAATGTTTCTGTTTTCATTACAGTGTAATCCCGATTGAAATTGAGTGGGAAGTATAATCGTAATCATTTTGATCACCATCAATATCATATCTCCTGAAATCGAAATGGTAACCTAAAGCAATTCCTCTTTGACCAATTACATTTTTGATGAGCAGCTGAGTAGCACCATCAAACCGGAAAAGGTTACCACCAAACAGGCTGCCCTGAGAAAAACTGAAACCATAGTTTGGTGTCGCTTTCAATGTAAAATCAAAACGCTCTGACAATCTAGCCGCTGTTCGAATACCCGAACCGACTATAAATGAACTTTGCTGAAATTCAGAATCTGTATTGTTTTGTTGAACTCTTTTTAAATCCGTTGTGATTTGTATTGGAAGCTGTAATAGAAAATTTCTCTCTTCACTCGAATAAATATTCAGATTGTTATGCAGCCTTCCTGCTATATTTACATAGCTGTTGTTGTTCATCCCCGTAACAGAGCCGCCCAGCCCCAGCCCGATATCTATTCCGGGACTTTCAAGTCTAAATCTTAATATACCGTCGTCAAAGCTGTAGTCATCAATATCAATCAAATTGCTGTTTCGGTTGTCAAATTCTCCGATTTCCCAACCGATGCTGATTGTCGTTTCTGTACCAAGTAATTGTTGACGAACAGGGGAGGAGTCGTCTACCGAAAACATTTGTGCAAATCCACTCAATGGAAATGCTAGTAATATCAGTGCAAATGAGATTAATTCTTTCATGGTTTGTAAATTTCAGGGAATGAATTTCTAAATCGTAATGGTTTAACAGTAAAACAAATGTAGCTATCTATGAAAACAATATCTTTAATAATTGGTTCACTCTTATTTATGGGACTATCCACATCTCAAACAGTTTATGATTTCAGTTTAGAAACACTTTCGGGTGAAGAAGTATCTCTATCTCAATTTGAGGGAAATGTACTGCTTATCGTAAACACGGCATCCGAATGCGGTTATACCCCACAATATAAAGAGCTTCAAGAGTTGTACGAAGAGTATAACGATCAAGGCTTCTATGTATTAGGATTCCCTGCAAACAATTTTGGCGGACAAGAACCGGGGTCTGACGAGGAGATTGCTCAATTCTGTGAAATGAATTACGGAGTAACCTTTCCCATGTTCACAAAAATTTCTGTTAAAGGAGATGATCAGCATCCATTGTATAATTATCTGACACAAACAGATAACCCGGATTTTACGGGTGAAATTGGATGGAATTTCGAAAAATTTCTTGTTGACCGGAACGGAAACGTCGTCAGAAGATTTAAAAGTAATGTAACTCCAATGGGTGAAGAACTCACAAGCGCAGTAAAAGATATAATTTAACAAAGAGCTTACATACATCCCATCACCATCCCGATAAAGGGCTACAGTTGAACTTGTAGCCCTTTTATTTTTTATAAAAAAGTTTCATTCTTTCTTGACTTCGTATCGGAAGGCTCCCTATATTTAAATCTGTTCAAAAATGGAACATGGTCCGGTAGTTCAGCTGGTTAGAACGCCTGCCTGTCACGCAGGAGGTCGCGAGTTCGAATCTCGTCCGGATCGCTTAAAAGCTGCTCACATCGTGAGTGGCTTTTTTTGTTTGTAGAAGGTGGTTATTACCTGTCTCTGATTTCCACCGATATGCGAAAAATTTGTTACTTCAGCCCTAACTTTTGGATCCTTGCCTGAAATTGTTTGATGGCATATTCCAGGAACCACTCTTTCTCTAAACCAAAAGGGACTTCTTCGTAAGGTTCAAATATTTCGTGAATGATATTTGTGGCGTCATTGAGTAGGGTGGTTAGCTCTTCTTCGGCATAGTGTGTTAACTTGGGATTTTCATCAAGTATTCTGTTTATCAGAAATAAACCGTATGCAATGTGACGGGACTCATCCATTTTTAATTTAGTGATACCTTCTCTAAGACCGGGCAAGAGATCTTCTTTTTCGAGCATATTATAAAAAGCTGCATACCCGGTCTCTGCCAATGTGCCCTCAACAATCATATTATAGGTAATGGATGCTTTTAGTATACTTTCCGGAGAATTATCAACGTGCAGCTGGGCCATGGCTCGTGGTAATTTTTCGTAGAAGATGACCTTATAAAAGGGTTTATGATATTTTGTCGGATCAGGTATCTGATTAAGTACGTTGTTCTTGTAGAGAGAAAAGAATTCAACATGTTTAGCTTCTTCCCATAAAAAAGAGGTCAGATAGATCTCCTCTTCTAACCGTCCTTCCCTGGCAATAATATTTATTAAGGGAAGTAAGTCTGTAGTAACGGCTTCTTCTCCGGCCATAAAAATTGATATCAAATGATAGATAATCTCCTTTTCTTCATTGGATAGATTTTTCCAGTGCTCTTTATCAGTAGGCAAATCAATTTCCGATGGATTCCATATCCCAAACTGTTTAGCTTTTTGGAAAAGTTTCATTGGGAAGGAGTCATGATCCAAACCGGAGGAAGTGGTTTTGTAGTGTGTTTTACTTAAAACCTGCTCAGTTTTATTAACAGGAGAGTGCTCTTTATGCTGAGTTCCATTTTGAAGTGCAGGTGCGCATTCAATTAAGGTCATCGCAGCTTTTCGCTGAGTGGATAATAAAACCAAGCTTCCTTTTTCTAATTTCACTTTTCCCATCATGATCTGCTTTGTTGGATCACTTTTTTGTTCAATAAGTTTTATCCATGTTTTTTCTTGAGCTTTTAAAATAATATCTGATATGTCCTCATCTTCTTTAGTTGCATACCGGATGGATTCACACTTCCCATAATTTAAATCTAAGTAAATCCCTTCAGCCTCAAAATTTTTCAAACGGTCTGGCAGAATGTCAAACTTTAGAATAACAAACGTATTCCAGTTTTTGCCGTGGTGAGAATAGGTGTCACTCTCATTAAGATTATCTTTCCAATCATTCATCCACTGTTGTGAAAAATAACCTGTATCTGTTTGTTTCTTCTTTTTAAACCACATGCTTTCAATTTTTGAAATCTTTTATAGATAGCCTTCGTTTACTCATTTGAATCTACAGATCATTCAATGATTTAAAAATTCCGTAAATAACGGTATTTTTAAAGTCTGAAGAAAATCCGATAAAATTAATAAATAAAATAAAATCAAATAGATATGAATAGTTTGTATCCCACATATGATGTTATAGTAGTGGGAGCAGGGCACGCAGGCAGTGAAGCTACAGCTGCAGCTGCTAATATGGGAGCGAAAACACTTCTTATTACAATGAATTTGGATGCTGTGGCAAAGATGTCATGTAATCCTGCTATGGGAGGAGTCGCTAAAGGTCAGCTGGTTCGAGAGATTGACGCTTTGGGCGGTCAGAGTGGTATTGTTAGTGATCGCAGTGGAGTACAGTTTAGAATGTTGAATAGAAGTAAGGGACCTGCTATGTGGAGTCCCAGGTGTCAGAGTGATCGATCGCTCTACTCAAAAATCATGAGAGAGAACCTTGAAAAAATTGATAACCTATTTTTCAGACAAGATAATGTTGTAGACATTCTTACCGACGATGACGGCAAACATGTTAAAGGTGTTGTTACTCAAACGGGACAAACTTTTGAATCTAAATCCGTAATTCTAACTAGTGGTACTTTTCTAAATGGAGTGATTCATATTGGTGAGTCACAATATGGAGGAGGGAGATCCGGAGAAAGGGCTTCTGTAGGAATATCTGCTTCTTTGGAAAAACTTGGTTTTGAAGTGGGTCGGTTAAAAACCGGAACACCACCAAGAATTGACGGCCGGTCTATTGATTATTCAAAACTTGAGATTCAGTATGGAGATGAAGACCCGAGTCCCTTTTCGTTTATGACTGATGAACTGCCTTCTGTTGATGAACAGTTAACCTGCTGGATCGGATATACAAATGATGAAGTTCATAAGACTTTAGAAACAGGATTTGATCGCAGCCCAATGTTTAATGGGAGGATCAAATCAGTTGGACCAAGATACTGTCCAAGTATTGAGGACAAGATCAATCGTTTTGCAGATAAGGACAGACACCAACTCTTTTTAGAGCCGGAAGGGTGGGATACATATGAAATGTATTTGAATGGATTTTCTACATCATTACCGGAAGATGTTCAGTATCATGCACTGAGAACAATTCCCGGTTTTGAAAACGCAGTAATGCTTCGTCCCGGGTATGCAATTGAGTACGACTATTTTCCACCATACCAGGTAAAGCGAAGCCTGGAAACGAAAAGAGTAAACGGACTTTTCTTTGCGGGACAAATTAATGGAACAACGGGATACGAAGAGGCTGCTTGTCAGGGGTTGATTGCGGGAATAAATTCTGCCCTCTTTATTAAGGGTGAGGATCCATTTGTAATAAAAAGATCGGAAGGGTATATCGGAGTTTTGATTGATGATTTAATCAATAAAGGTACCGAGGAACCTTATCGAATGTTCACCTCAAGAGCTGAACACCGAATATTGCTTCGCCAGGATAATGCAGACCTTCGTTTAACTGAATTGGGTAAACGTATTGGCTTAGTTACTGATGAGCGATATGAACGATTTAAAACAAAAAAGGATGAAATTGATCGTCTGTTTGATCTGATTGAGAATTATACGGTTCGCCCAGAAAAGATGGATCCGATGCTTGAGGGGAAGGGCACTACAAAACTGTCTCAACCGGTAAAAGCAAAAACGCTTATTCCGCGACCCCAACTACATCTTCAGGATTTATTGGATGCGGATGAAGAACTGAAAGGGCTAGTATCCAAGATCACGGAAAACCAAGAAGTTCTTGAGCAGGTGGAGATTCAGATCAAGTATGATGGATACATTAAAAGAGAATTTGAGATGGTTGAAGAAGTGAGTAAGCAGGAGAATACATCTATCCCGGATAAAGTAGATTATCATAAAATCAAAAGTTTATCATCTGAAGGACAAAGTAAGCTCAGCAAAATCAAACCCGAAACGATCGGTCAGGCATCCAGAATCAGCGGTGTATCTGCAAGCGATGTTGCTGTACTAATGGTCTATTTGAAAAATTAACAGGTTTCACGTGAAACATTCTATAAAAGAAATCACTGTAAACAAGAATATTTTACGGGAAGCGCGGGAGTTGTATCAAAAAAACGAGCCGCTTTTAGAGTCCTACCTGGATGAACTGCTTGATTGGAATCAAAAAATTAACTTAGTTAGCCGCAGTGTTTCACGTGAAACAGTGAGAGAACACGTGGTTCATTCGTTGATACCGGTTGTTTTGGGGTTGATGGGTGATATTGAAGAGTGGATTGATTCCGGTACGGGTGGGGGCTTACCGGGTATACCTTTGAGTATCGTGCTAAATGAAAAGACATTTTGGTTGAATGATAATGTGAAAAAGAAAGTGATGGCTGTATCCGGTATCGTGGACGCTTTGGGTTTAGAGAATGTTAAGACGTTGCCCAAAAGCATTTCACTGGTTGGATTAAAAACCGGGACCGGAATTGTAACCAAACATGCGTTTAAAATTGGCGATTTGCTGCGTCTTACAAAAAAGAAGCCGTGGAAAAAGATCATCATGTGGAAGGGGATTGAGGGGGCGAAAGAAGAAATAAAACGGATCCACTCGAACATAGAGTGCACACTCTATTCATTTAACTTCGGTGAAGAGTTTTACGAAGGGAAAGGATTAGTTGTGCTGGAAAAGTAAAATAACCCCTTTCTTTTTCAGTGATTGTAGCCCATCTTTAAGAACGAAATTCATAATGAATTGTTTACATTTTCTGTTTGTGAAGCCGACCAAAATTTAAAATATCATCAATCGAAGCAGTGCGATATGTCTAGATTAAAAAGTTCCGAAAGACGACTGAAGCTGATATTAATGCTGCAGGAATCAAAGAAAAAACTCACAGTGAATGATCTTGCCGAAACTTTTGGAGTAAGCCGCAGAACAATATTCAGAGATTTTAATTTTTTATCGGACATCAATGTGCCCGTTACCTGGGATGAGTACAGCGGTTATGGAGTCATTGAAGGATATAAAATACCTCCACTGATGTTCAACTCAAGAGAGCTTGCGACAATTATGGTGGGTTTGAATTTTGTGAAGTCGCAAATTGATAAAAATCTTGTAGATGACGCCAAAGGTGTGGAATTAAAGATAAAAAACGTTTTACCTGATGATTTAAAAGAATTTATGAAATCCCTGGATAACCGAACGGTTGTTGATCCTTTTCTTCACTTTGGTGCCGAAAAAAAGGAGGGAGGAAATTGGTACTTGGTGAGCAGCGCTATATCTCAATCTAAAAGTATTGAGTTTACCTATCACAGTAAAAAAGATGGGAGTGTGACCGGAAGAAAAATCGATCCATATCTTTTAGTTTTCTATCGAGATCATTGGAATGTAATCGGGTATTCACACAAAAGAGAGGCTATTCGTAATTTTGTACTCGATAGAATGGAAAACGTGAAAATTTTAGACCAAAATTTTAAACTGGAGAAAGAAATTGACGTAGAGGGGTTAATTTTTAATTCTAACGAGTCTGGCGAAAAAATCAGGGTAGTACTCGATAAATCCGCAGAACGCCCGTTTAAAGCCAATCTGCCAACAAAAATATTTAAGGAAACCGGCGTTGATTCTAAAAAAATTAAGGTGGAGTTTAATTTTGAAAATCTTGACTATATCAACGAATGGTTGCTTCAATTTGGAGATAAGGTAGAAGTGCAGAGTCCGAAAGAGTTAATTCAAAAGAGAAAAGCTTTGCTGAAAACTATGTTGAAAAATTTATAACTGAAAAGTCGGAACTTGATGAAAATAAAAAAGGCTCCATGAAAAGGAGCCTTTTTTAATATCTATATGCTGTGTAAAATTTATTCGACTGAAGGTGCGTCTTCCTCTGAAGTTTCCTCCTCATTGACTACGCGTGTTACAGCAGCAATTTTGCCGTCTTCATCAAGTCGCATAATTCGCACGCCCTGAGTATTTCGGCCCATGGTTCGGATTCCTTTACACTGCATTCGAATAATTTTTCCACGCTCGGTAATCACCATCAGGTCATCTTTGTCTGACACTTCTTTGAGTGCAATAAGATCCCCGGTTTTCGGAGTCACCTTCAATGTAATGACACCTTTTCCGCCACGGCTTTGCTCCCTGTAATCATCAACAAGAGAACGTTTTCCGTAACCATTTTCTGAGATGGCCAGGACAGTTGCTTCATGTGTATTTTTGATAACAACCATATCAACCAGTTCATCACCTTTGTTGAGGTTCATTCCACGAACACCGGAAGTGTTTCGACCCATCTCGCGTGCTTCTTCCTCGTGGAAACGAATCGCGCGTCCTGACTTGTTGGCCAGAATAATATTACTTTCCCCATCAGTCAGAGCTGCTTCGAGCAGGCTGTCATCATCTTTAATGTTGATAGCGATAATTCCGTCTCGGCGTGGTCGGCTATAAGCTTCTAAAGAGGTTTTCTTAACCTGACCCTGTTTTGTTGACATTATAATAGAGTGAGATTTGATGTACTCCTCATCATCCAATGTCTTAACAGGAACAAACGTTTTTATGCTGTCATCTTTTTCAATATCAATCAGGTTCACAATTGCACGTCCCCGGGCAAGTCTGGATCCTTCAGGAATTTCGTAAACCTTCAACCAGTAACAGTTACCCTTTTCTGTGAAGAACAGGATATAGTTATGGTTTGTGGCAACAAACAGATGTTCTACATATTCATCATCCTTGGTAGTTGTGCCCTTCATTCCCTTTCCACCGCGTCGTTGTCGGCGATAACCGCTAACCGGCATACGTTTAATGAAACCCTTATTGGAAATGGTAACAACCACATCCTCATCGGCAATCATATCCTCAATATTGAAATCATCGGCAGAGTATACAATCTGGGTTCGTCTTTCATCTCCGTAACGACCTTTCAATTCGAGCAGCTCTTTTTTGATGATTTCATTTTGTTCATCACGATTAGAAAGAATTTCTCTGTAATCGGATATCTGAGATGCAATATCCCGATACTCAGTATCGATTTTGTCTCTTTCAAGTCCGGTTAGTTTCTGAAGGCGCATATCCAGAATAGCTTTTGCCTGAATGTCGGTCAGTGCAAACTTGCGGCGTAACTCCTCATTAGCTTCCTGGGGATTCTTAGATGCTCGAATTGTCTTAATTACTTCATCAAGATTATCGAGAGCAATTTTAAGACCTTCCAGAATGTGCGCGCGAGCTTCGGCCTGATCTAAATCATAAATCGTACGTCGTATAATTACTTCAACACGATGCTCAATGAACCTAGTTATTAACTCTTTGAGCGACATAACCTTAGGCCGCCCTTTAACAAGTGCAAGATTAATCACACCAAAAGTTTGCTGCATCTGCGTGTACTTGTAAAGCTGGTTAAGTACAACTCCTGCATTAGCACTACGCTTAAGAATAATTACGATTCTCATTCCTTCGCGATCAGATTCATCACGGATTTCAGAGATTTCTGTAATCTTTTCATCACCAACAAGCTGGGCAACTTTTTGAATCAGAGTTGCTTTATTAACCTGATAAGGAATTTCAGTTACTACGATCTGTTCCCTGGAATTCCTGAGCTCTTCTACATTTGCACGGGCACGCATTGTTATTTTTCCGCGACCGGTAGAATAGGCTTCCTTGACACCTTCATAGCCATAGATAATACCGCCGGTTGGAAAGTCAGGAGCTGTGATATGCTTCATCAGCTCTTCTGTTTCAATATCGGGATTATCAATTACAGCAACTGTTCCATCAATAACTTCAGTTATATTATGAGGAGCCATGTTGGTGGCCATACCAACTGCGATACCGGATGCACCATTTAACAGAAGGTTGGGCAACATTGCCGGCAGTACAGTAGGTTCGGTGAGTGTATCATCAAAATTGGTTTGATAATCCACGGTCTCTTTGTTGATGTCTGCCAGAAGTTCTTCAGCAATCCGCTGCATTCGAACCTCAGTGTAACGCATCGCTGCGGCAGAATCACCATCAATTGAACCAAAATTGCCCTGTCCGTTAACGAGCGGATACCGAAGAGAAAACTCCTGTACCATTCGCACAATAGAATCATAAACTGCGGAATCACCGTGTGGATGATACTTACCAAGAACTTCACCTACTATACGTGCACTCTTTTTAAAATTTCGATTATGCAGCATACCAAGATCACTCATACCGTAAAGGATCCGCCGGTGAACAGGTTTTAATCCGTCCCTAACGTCAGGTAATGCACGAGATACAATCACGGACATCGAATAATCGATGTAGGATGATTGCATTTCATCTTCAATTGAAATAGGTATAATTTTTTCTGTAGCCATGAATCAGTTTTATCAGATGAATATTTTCTTAGATATCGAGTTGAGCGTATTTGGAATTTCTTTCAATGAATTCCCGGCGAGGTTCAACATCGCCACCCATTAATGTGGAGAACATTTTATCAGCTGCGGCAGCATTTTCTACCGTTACCTGTTGCAGGGTACGAGTTTCGGGATCCATTGTGGTTTCCCAAAGCTGCTCGGGGTTCATCTCACCAAGACCTTTATATCGCGAAACGTCAAATTTTTTCTTCGACTTTTTCAATTCGCGAATGAGTTTATCCCGCGTTTCATCATCCCAAGCGTAATCGATTTGACCACGTGTAGATGTGATTCTATAAAGAGGTGGTGTGGCAATATATACAAAACCATTTTCGATAAGCGGGTGCATATATCTGTAGAAGAAGGTCAGTAAAAGTGTTCGAATGTGAGAGCCATCAACATCGGCATCTGTCATGATGATAATTTTGTGATACCGCAGTTTATCGAGTTCAAACTCCTCTTCATGCCCAACACCGGTGCCCAAAGCGGTGATCATCGCCTGTATCTCTTTGTTTTCTAGTATCTTATTAATTTTGGCTTTCTCAACATTCAAGATTTTACCTCTTAATGGGAGAATTGCCTGAAAACTTCGGTTACGGCCCATTTTAGCAGATCCACCCGCAGAGTCACCCTCAACCAGGTAAACTTCACTGTGTGCCGGATCTTTAATAGAACAGTCTGCAAGTTTTCCGGGCAGGCCACCGCCGCTCATCACACTTTTCCGCTGAATAAGCTGACGAGCCTTACGGGCAGCTTCACGTGCTTCAGCTGCTACAATTACTTTGTTAAGAATCTTTTTGGCAGTTTTGGGATTTTGCTCCAAATAGTCATTGAGTTTTTCATAAACAATGACTTCAACGGCACTTTGAACCTCGGAGTTACCCAATTTTGTTTTGGTCTGCCCTTCAAATTGAGGTTCTGCAACCTTAACACTCAAAACACAGGTCATGCCCTCGCGGAAATCTTCGCCGGAGACCTGAATTTTACTGTTTGATTTGATGATGTTGTTTTTATCGGCATAATTTTTAAAACAGCGGGTCAGTGCTCTTCTAAAACCTGAAATGTGAGTTCCACCTTCGCGCGTGTTAATATTGTTAACGTAGGAGTGCACATTTTCGGAGTAACCATCATTATACTGAATGGCAAGTTCTACCGGAACATTTTCGACTTCACCGGAAATGTACATCGGCTCATTCATCAAAGACTCGCGGGACTCATCCAGGTATTGAACGAAATCTTTAACACCGCCGGCAAAGTGAAACTCAACATGATGAGAATCACTGTCCTCTTCCTCACGTTCGTCAATAATTTCAACGGTGATTTCCGGATTCAGAAATGCGAGTTCACGCATCCGGTCAGCGATAATATCAAATTTAAACTCGGTGGTTTGAGTAAAAATTTCCGCATCGGGCTTAAACTTTATAATTGTACCGGTTTCGTCTGTTTTTCCAGCTTCCTGAAGTGGTTTGGTAGTAAAACCACGCTCAAATTCCATGATGTATATTTTACCGTCTCGATGGATTTCTGCATTGAAAGTACTGGAAAGAGCATTCACACAACTGACACCTACACCGTGAAGTCCACCTGATACTTTGTAGGAGTCTTTATCAAACTTACCACCGGCATGAAGTTTTGTGAGTACAACTTCAACAGCCGGCATATTTAATTTAGAATGCATATCTACGGGAATACCGCGACCGTTGTCAGAAATAGTAATGGAGCCATCTTCATGAATAAAGACCTTAATATGGTCGCAATATCCGGCGAGTGCTTCATCAATAGAGTTGTCAACGACTTCGTTGATCAGGTGATGAAGGCCGCGCTGACCGGTGTCGCCAATATACATAGATGGGCGTTTTCGAACAGCTTCAAGTCCTTCTAAAACTTGAATATTCGAAGCTTTATAGTCAGATCCTTTCTTTTTTGCCATAAATGGGGTGTGAGTGTGGTTAAAAATAGCCTCTTAGACGTTGGAAAATAGCGCAAGATCGCGCAAAATCAAAAAAAGGTATGGTTTAAATATCTAAAATATTTATCCGGCTCAGGAGGGCTTATACGGGGTGATTCCGGGAATGAAAAACAGAGGATATTTCAGACTTAAAATAATATGATAATTTATATGTAAAAAAGGATTGAATTTAAAACCTAAACACCTTAATTTTGGTGTCTATCGAAAAACCAGCTAATACAAAGAATCATGGCACGCAAGGACGATATTACAGGACAAAAGCCGCTGAACGGTTATCGCTCATCAAAAGCGAATAACAAAACAAAGCACAGATTTCATTTAAATTTGAAGAAGCGGCGCTTTTATATCCCTGAAGAGGATCGGTGGGTTACTTTGAAAGTTACTGCTAAAACCCTCCGTACAATTAACAAGAAAGGGATTTCTGCAGTTTTGAAAGAGGCCAGAAAAAAAGGAACACTTTTAAAAGAGGTATAAACAATGGCGAAAGGTAATCGCATACAGGTTATTCTGGAATGTACAGAGAAGCCCGGAAGTTCGCGGTATGTAACGACTAAAAATCGTCGGAACACCACAGACCGTCTTGAGCTGAAAAAGTACAATCCGGTTCTCAGAAAGCATACGATTCATAAAGAAATTAAATAATTCATAACCATGGCGAAGAAACAAGCATTTGGTGAAGAAGCTCAAGCGCTGAAACAAGCTCAGCGTAAAATGGCGAAGGTTATCATCTCTACCAAGAACGCAAGAGGTAAATATGCGTTCAGAGAGACTATGATGGACCAGGATAGCGTAAGTGATTTTCTGAAAAAGAATAAGTCATAAATCACTTTTATCGATTTTGTAAGAAAGGTTGCATCCCACAAGGATGGAACCTTTTTTTTTGCTTACATTTGGTTGTATCTACTAATCTATTCTAAACCTTTACGTATGAGTATTAAAGAAAAGATTTTGAATGATCTTAAAGCTGCAATGAAAGCCAAGGAAGCTGATAGGCTTCGTGTACTTCGTTCACTAAAGGCTAAAATTTTAGAGAAAGAGATTAGTGAACGGAAAGGTGGTGAAGCAGAAATCACCGATGAACAGGCTGTCGAAGTGTTGATGAAAGCTGCTAAACAGCGAAAAGAGTCTATCGATCAATTTGAGAAAGGTGGCAGGACAGATCTGGTTGAAAAGGAAGAAGAAGAACTTAAGATCATCGAGTCTTACCTGCCCGAAATGATGGACGATGATGCCATAAGAGAGGCCGTCAAACAGCAAATTGACCAAATGGGCGCCAGCTCGATGGCCGATATGGGTCAGGTAATGGGTGTTATGATGTCGAAATTAAAAGGAAAAGCAGATGGTTCGGCTGTGAGTAGAATTGTAAAAGAGGAACTCTCCAAGTAAAAAGCGATGAACCTGCTCGACTTTTTTATTGTGATACCGATTGGATTCTTCGCGTATCGCGGTTTTATGAGCGGCGTTATTCATGAAGTGATGACAATAGTGGGAATTATTCTCGCAGTGTTTATAACTTTTGAATATATGCATGCCACATCTGTACTTTTTAATCCACTTTTCGATAATCCTGACCACTCAGTTGTGGCGGCCGGAATCGTTCTTTTCATAGCCACTGTAGCAGCAGTTCAGTTTATAGCTTACGCTATTCAAAAATTACTTAAAGTCATCAAAATCAATTTTATAAACCGATTAGCGGGATTGGCATTTGGTGCATTAAAGTCCGGAATTGTAGTCAGCGCTTTTTTACTGTTATTGGCAGGGTTTAACTTACCCGGTGAAGAATCACGAAATGAATCCATTTCTTATCCTTATGTGATATATCTTGCCCCCGCAGCTTTTAATGTAGTTGCTACTGTTTACCCCGGTGCAGAAAATTTTATTGACACGATTGAGCAATCGATCGAAGAGAATAATCCAATTAAATCATTACCCATATTTGAAGGTTTAAGTTTATGAGTTTTCCATCTGTAGAAGATCAACTATCCGTGATCAAAAGAGGTTCCGTAGAAATTGTACCTGAAAAAGAGTTAGTTGAAAAACTGAAAAAATCGAAGAAAGAGAATAAGCCACTGCGTATTAAACTGGGTTGCGACCCTACCCGGCCTGATCTTCACCTCGGCCATTCTGTAATATTGAGAAAACTTCGCCAGTTTCAGGATCTTGGTCATCACGTTATCCTTATTATTGGTGATTTTACAGCATTAATTGGAGATCCTACCGGACAGAATAAAACACGCCCGTCTCTAACAGCAGCTGAGATTAAAAAAAATGCACTGACTTATTTGGATCAAGCCGGAAAAATTCTGGACAATGAGAAGACTGAAATTGTATACAATTCCGAGTGGCTGGGAGAGATGAAGTTTGAGGATGTTATTCTTCTCAGTTCAAAAATGACGGTAGCCCGGATGATTGAACGGGATGATTTTTCTAAGCGCTACAATAACAATGAGACTATTTCCCTCCATGAGTTTCTCTATCCGCTGGCCCAGGGACAGGATTCGGTTCATTTGAAATCGGATGTGGAGCTGGGTGGAACTGATCAAAAGTTTAATCTTTTGGTGGGAAGAGATCTACAGAAAGATGCCGGGCAGGATCCGCAAATATGCCTGATGATGCCACTGTTGGTAGGCACAGACGGTTCTATGAAAATGAGTAAGTCTTACGATAATTATATCGGAATTGATGAGCCCGCCAATGACATGTACGGCAAAGCGTTATCGATACCTGATGAGTTAATTTACTCTTACTTCGAACTGGTTACAGATGTAAGCATAGAGGAGCTGAAATCATTAAAAGGCAGAATTGAGAAAGATCCAAGAAACACAAAGCACGATCTTGCGTTTACAATAACCCGGATGTATCACGGTGAAGAGGCTGCCAAAGGAGCGCGCAAGCACTTTGAAAAGACAGTCATCAACAAAGACATACCCGATGATGCTCCAGAATTTACATTTGAAACAGGATCAACACATCGTTTACTGGATATTATTTCTGATGCAAACCTTACCTCCAGCAATGGAGAAACTAAGCGAATGATGAAGCAGGGTGGAGTATCTTTGGATGAAGAAAAAATTCAGGATCCCAACTTTGAAATAACGTTTAATGACGGCGATGATATGGCGCTGAAGGTAGGTAAGCGAAAATTTGCTAAATTAAAGGCAATTTGATTTTTAATTACACAGTAAAATTGTATAACAATTTGCTGTGATTGAACCCGGTTACTAGCTATGGGAACACATTTTAAAGGATCTAAATCGGAAGTAAACACTCTGAATGCTTTTATCAAGCTGATGAGGGCGACCGATTCACTAACAAACCGGTTAAACCGCCATTTAGCAGAAGCAAATTTGACAGAAAGTCAATTCGGTACGCTTGAAGCGCTACACCACTTGGGCCCTTTGAATCAAAGATCTATTGGAGAAAAGATCCTGAAAAGTGGCGGTAACATCACAATGGTAGTGGATAATTTGGAAAAACAGGGCTATGTGAAACGCAAAAAAGATCCAAATGATCGCCGGGCAGTTTTGATTCACTTGACCAAAGACGGGAAAACATTTATCGAAGAATTTTTCCCCAAGCATCTGGAAAAAATTAAGGAAGAGTTTTCTGTTTTCACGGAAAATGAAAAAAAAGAGATTGCGCGGCTTTGCAAAAAGCTCGGTGTTAAAGAAGAGGATTAAAGCACCACATTTTGATCTGTAAGGAAATCCGCTTTCCTGTTTCTTACAGATATGAGTCGTTTAAGCAGATACCGGTTTCCTTTCGCATCGTACCCGGCAGTACGGGTTATGTTACTCATTATGCTGGGGATTGCCTGGGATTACTATTCAAATATCAATCTGTTCTTCTCAGCAGTTTTTTTCACATCTATACTTATACTCTGGGGTATAACAGAGTTTCTGCTTAGAAGATATAAGATTGTACTCTCATCCCGTCTTTCCATAATTCTTTATCTGATTCTGATCATATCCGCATCTTTTGTATGGATAAAGGTTGCCGATCATAATCGTCAAGTTCACATTGAAAAAACTAAGTTTTTAGAACTCTATGCCTGGGAAAATGTAGTTATTGAAGGACTAATAAAAGAGAAGGGATTTACTGCGGGTGGTAAAAGAGTGTATACCATTGACGTTATAAGCACGGTTTATGAATCAGAGTCATCGATTGCGGAAAACTACAGGATTAGACTCTATGATGATAAACCCGGCAGAGACTTACAGAACGGAACAGAATTAAAAGCTGAAATTCAACTGTATGCATTTCCGGAAATAAGAAATCCACACGACTTTGACTATGGAGGTTGGCTGCACGATCAAAACATTGTAGCCCACGGTGAACTGGTACAGCTTAATGGTAACAGTTATGAACAAAAACGAATCGGTTGGATAAAGATCCGAGAGTACGTTCAGAATAATATTGATAAACTCTTCAGCGCAGATTTAGCACCCATGGCTAAAGCCCTTTTCCTGGGGTATAAAGCAGAGATATCGGATGATACCAAACAGCATTTTTCACGGTCCGGTTTGTCTCATATCATGGCAGTTTCCGGACTACATGTGGGTTTTATAGTAGCTCCATTTTGGTTCATTATTCCTTTTCTATGGACAAGGAAATGGGGAAAATGGCTGGGTCTGTTACTGCTAACTTTTTTGCTTTTAGGTTATGCGGGTTTAACCGGTTTTAGTGCTTCTGTTTCCAGGGCATCCCTTATGGCGTGGCTGATAACCTATGGAAAATTGTTCAGTAAAGTTCGAAACTCTATCAACCTGACCGCGGGTGCTGCCATCATTCTGTTAATCATTGATCCACATCAACTATTTGATGTTGGTTTTCAATTATCGTTTAGTGCTGTATTTACAATATTGCTACTGATGCCGGAAGCACAAAGATTAATTCCCATTCGGTATCGATTTGGCAAAACAGGAGCATTGGCAACACTCGTTCTAATTTCTGTTGTAGTGCAGGGAGGGCTCTTTCCGGTTCTTACCTACTATTTTGGCGAGTTTTCAATTGCAGGTCCCGTTGCAAATGCATTTGTAATCCCATTAATGACAGTAGCAGTTCCGGTAGGTCTATTTTTTTCTGTTTTACCGCAAATCTTTTATCCCTTTACAACCTATGCCGTATTTCCTGTAGAGTGGAGTTTGGGTTGGGTGGAAGGAGTTGCGGAGTATATAGGGAGCAGTGATTTGAGTTACTTCTCGTTTACTAACGATTCAGGTCTTCTCTTTTTGTTGTGGCTGATTTTGATACTGCTTCTTGCTTCAAGCCGAATTCCTGAAATGAAATGGAAGTTATTAATCTGTGTGCTGTTTGTTTTGAATCTTTTTATGCTTGAACAAACATTTAAAAAATCTGGCGACCCTGTTCTCAGGATAACCTTTCTGGATGTAGGACAGGGTGATGCAATTCATATTCAAACGCCGTCTCAAAAGCATATTTTGGTGGATGCCGGAAGGTGGTCTCCGGGTTATGATAGCGGCTCAAGGGTTATTAATCCGTATTTGAAACACGTTGGCATTGATGAAATTGATGCAGTGATACTTTCACATCCGCATGCAGATCATATAGGAGGAATTGTGACGATCATTGAGAACTTCAAAGTTCAGAAAATCTATCAGAGCAGTTATGCGTACGACAGCCAGCTGTATCAGAACTTTTTAGGTAAGACAGATGAACTGGATCTGCCCATCAAAAATATCTACGCCGGTGATCAAATTGAGTTAGAAGAGAATATAAGGATTTACGTTTTGGGCCCGATGATGAGAAGCAGTAATCCATCAAACCCAAATAATTCATCTGTTGCAGTAAAAGTAGTTTACGGTGACCAATCCATTCTTTTAACAGGTGATGCAGAATCGCAGCAGGAATCGAAAATGGTGAATATATATGGAGACTTTCTGAAATCTAATCTATATAAAATGGGTCATCACGGCAGCAGGACAAGTTCAACCGAAACGTTACTGGAAATTGTGGAGCCCGAAATTTCAGTGGCTTCACTTGCATTTAGAAACAGGTTTCGTCATCCAAACCGTGATGCAGTTTCGCGTGTGAGTAAATTCACGCAAGAGAATTACTTTACCAGCCTGCAGGGAGCTGTTGTATTTGAATCAGATGGCAAATCGATCATAAAGGTTGATTGGAAATAACACTGAAAAAGAAGTTTGAACGTGGTGGTTTGAAGGTGTAATTTCTTTAAGTAAAAAAATAAATGAACGAGTATTTATGTCTAAAAAGGAACGACTGAGTTTCGAAGAGGCTTTAAAACAGTTGGAAGCTATCGTCGAAAAGCTCAACGATAAGGATATTTCACTGGAAAAATCTGTAGCCTTGTATGAAGAAGGGCAAAAGCTTTCCAAAATTTGTTCTGAAACATTAGAAAGCGCAGCTTTGAAGATTGAAAAAATTGATCAGTCAAAGAGCGCATCAGAGAATGACTAATTTCTTTTATGGACACATACAAGCCTGTTCCCGGTCCTCTTTTAGCAAAAATATCATCTCCCCATGATCTGAAAAAACTGTCTGCCGAACAGCTGCAGGACGTTTGCGATGAGCTCAGAGAATATATCATCGATTCTGTTTCAGTTTATGGAGGACACTTTGGTGCCAGCTTGGGAGTTGTTGAACTGACAGTGGCTTTGCACTATATCTATAATACACCCAGAGATAAAATTGTATGGGATGTGGGGCATCAGGCTTATGGCCATAAAATATTAACCGGGCGTCGTGAACAGTTTCACACGAACAGGAAGTATAATGGTCTTTCCGGTTTTCCCAAGCGATCTGAAAGTGAGTATGATGCATTTGGAGTTGGCCATTCAAGCACATCCATATCTGCGGCATTGGGAATGGCGGTGGCGAGTGATTTAAATCATGCCGACAAAAAAGTGGTTGCCGTAATAGGGGATGGCGCCATGACGGGCGGAATGGCTTTTGAAGCTCTGAATAATGCCGGAGCTCAAAATTCTGATATTCTGGTGATTTTGAACGACAACAATATGTCAATCGATCCTAACGTAGGTGCCCTGAAAGAGTATCTGGCAGATATTACGACCAGCAAGACGTTTAATAAAATGCGGGATGAAATTTATGACCTCTTGGGGCATTTTAAATCGGCCGGTGAGAAGATGCGAAAAGTGGCATCTAAATTGGAGAAGGCTGTAACGGCAGCAATAACACCGGGGGCACTTTTTCAGGCGCTGGGTTTTAAATATTATGGTCCTGTAGACGGCCACAACGTAGATGCATTGAGAAGGCATTTAGAAGATTTAATAACCGTGTCCGGTCCAAAATTACTTCATATTGTAACCGTAAAAGGGAAAGGCTTTGCACCGGCAGAGCGAGAGCAAACCAAATGGCACGCTCAAAGTGGTCCATTTGATAAGATAACCGGTAAAACACTTTCAAAACCTAAGCCAAAAGAGAACCTTCCTCAAAAATATCAGGATGTTTTTGGAGATGCCCTTGTCGAACTCGCAGAGGAAAATGAAGAAATTGTAGCGATTACGCCGGCAATGCCAAGTGGTTCCAGTTTGTGGCCGATGATGAATGCGTATCCGGACCGATCCTTTGATGTGGGAATTGCAGAACAGCATGCGGTAACTTTTGCAGCAGGACTTGCCACAGAAGGGAAAAAAGCGTTTGCCGCTCTTTACTCAACCTTTTTACAACGGGCATACGATCAGGTAATTCATGATGTGGCCATTCAAAAACTACCAGTTGTATTTTGCATAGACCGTGCCGGATTGGTTGGAGCGGATGGCCCAACACATCATGGTTTGTATGACATTTCATATTTACGGGCGATTCCCAATATGATTGTATCCTCGCCGATGAACGAGCAGGAACTCCGGGATATGATGTATACTGCTTCGAAATACAATGAAGCCGCATGGTCTATTCGATATCCTCGCGGAAGGGGAACCGGAATGGAAATCAGAAAGCAATTCCGGGATGTTGAGATTGGAAAAGGGCGAGTGATTGAAGAAGGAGATAGCATTGCACTTCTTAGTTTTGGGCCAATTGGTAAATATGTGGTTGAAGCATCCGAAAGATTGAAAGAAGATCAGATCTACATCGGGCATTTCGATATGCGGTACGCCAAACCATTAGACACCGAACTGATCGATTCGGTCCTTTCCGAGTATGATCACATTGTTACCATAGAAGATGGTACAAAGTTGGGAGGCTTTGGTTCTGCAGTGGCTGAATATGTTGCAGAAAAAGGCGTTGGGGTATCCGTTAAGATTTTGGGAGTGCCGGATCAGATTGTTGAACACGGTACACAAAGAGAGTTGCACGATGAAGTTGGAATCGGACCGGAGGGAATTGTTGCTGAAGTGAAAAATCTATTGGGAATTAAGGTTGCATGACCTGAAATTCTTATCTTTGATGTTGAAATTAAAACCTATCAGATAAAGAACAACATCCTTGTCTTATACACTCGACGACTTTGATTATCACCTCCCGGAAGAACTGATTGCTCAAAAACCTGCTACTCCAAGAGATCACTCCAGATTATTAGTCTACGACAGAGAAACCGGGACTATCAGGGACGACTATTTTTATAATATCGGTGACTATCTGCCCGTCAACACATCGCTGGTTGTAAATAACAGCAAGGTAGAGAAGTGCCGGTTGTTGTTCAATGAGGATAAAGTAGAGATTTTTGTCACAAAGGCGGTAAATGATCGTGTAGTGGAAGCGATGGTTCGGCCGGGTAAAAAATTCAAACCGGGAAAAACAGTTGACCTTGCGGACGGGCTAACCGCGAAAACCCTGAACATTGCAGAAGATGGCATTCGTACAATTGAATTAAGCCGGTCTTTGGATGACGAGATTACGGAAAAGTATAAACACACACCGTTTCCTCCCTACATAGAGCGGGATGAGTCTCTGGCAGATCGATATCAAACGGTATATGCAAAAGATGAGGGAAGTAAAGCCGCTCCAACTGCTGGTCTGCATTTTACGCCGGATCTTCTGGAGAAATTGGAAAAGCAGGGGATAGAGAAGAAAGAGGTGACACTACATGTTGGACTGGGCACATTTGCGCCTGTAAAAGCGGATAAGATAGAAGATCACATTATGCACAGCGAGTGGTTTCAAATATCCCAAAAACAGGCTGATGAGCTAAATCGATCTAAAAGTATTACAGCAGTGGGCACAACAAGTGTGCGGGTATTGGAATCGGCACAAAAAATAGAAGGGAAATTTGTTGCCGGTTCCGGAGAAACGGATATATTTATTACTCCGGGATATTCATTTAAATCCGTTGACCATCTGATTACGAACTTTCACCTTCCAAAAAGTACCCTTTTAATGCTGATTTCTGCTTTTATCGGCATGGATGAAACCAAAAGAATTTACCAGCATGCCATTCGTGAAAAGTATCGGTTCTATTCGTTTGGCGATGCAATGTTGCTACTCTAATTAAGCGTTGTCACTGTCTCCGGACTCCTCTTCATACTGGGCTTTATAACCGTTTTTGATTTTTTGATTCATGTGCCGCTTATAGTTCTCATATTCATACTTTCGTACGGTAAATTCTGAGTGATAGGTGCCGTCGTTACAGTCTACGTTGAATTTATTGGGATCATCTGTTTCTGAAATGATCACCTGAATGTTGCCCAGTTTATAGGAATCTACTTCTTTACTCATGTTTAAAAAGCTGTGATCTAATTATTAGTCCAATTGTAGGATGTTCTAAAGTGATTTTAAGAGTGAAAGGTAAACAAATTATCAGACGGGTTTATTCCACATGTACCGTTCAATCATACCTTTTAGCATTGAGTTATAGTTGCCTTTCAAAAATCCCATTTCTTGTGACTTCAAATGCCAAATAATCCGGAAAATTATTTGATAGTCTAGCTAACGCGTTCACGCATATAGATATAGATAGCATTAATCATGCTAATTGATTTAATAATTTAAACTTAAACAAGGATAAACATGAAACTTATAAGTTTCTGTCTTACCATACTATTCACCTTCATATGTTTAACGGATTTAAAAGCACAGCAGGATGAGGGGTTGCATTTTGAATTATCATTTAATCAGAATGACTATAAAATGTTGCAGGAGAGAGCCGGTGAAAAGGGCGTTTCAGCCGATGATTTTGCACGCTGGATCGGTAGTAATGGTCGTTTTATCATCCTGAAACCCGGTGAAGATTTGGGTGAACTGCCTCAAAGCGCAAGATTAACGGTATTTGCATTGGATGAACGGGGTTCCATTGTTGGAGAACACGGCATGAGAATACGAACAGCAGAGAGATCCACTGATTTAGGAAGATTGATGAATATCAGTGAACTGGGGCAAATATTTGAGCGTCTATTTCCCGATGCCAACTTTTTTCCTGATGCTAACTTTTTCCCAGACTCTCACTTTTTTCCTGACACCCTTTTTAACACAATGGACGAAGTGACAAAGGTTGTTGCAGAAGCCGGCAGGAAGGTTTCAACTTCTGAAGCTGTAAGTTTTGTACTTACTGTTACACCTGATGGCGACCGCTTTGAAGTCCCTGCAAAACCCGGATATGTGCTTTTTGCCGGTCATTTGATTGGGCCCAATCGATTATAACTAGATAATATATCGCCCTAAATTATGCTGAAAGAAATAGGGTGTTATTTATGTAAGCCGAAGGAGAACTTCTTCTTCGGCTTTTTTTGTCTTGAATGGTGAAAGCATCTTTAGTTCATATTGATTTTACTTTTTGGCCCGGATGATATCAGTTAAATGGTTACACTGAGGGCACCCATTAGGTTTATTTCATTGTCATAAATTTTAAAAATTATAGATTGCTTATTGAGGCTAACGAGAATGCTTTTGAATTTAAATCGCTGAAAATAAGTTTTAATACCAGACTTCAACCAAAATCAAACGACTATGATGAGATATATCAACGTTTTATCGGCACTAGTACTATTTTTATCTGCTTGTGGAGGCAATAGTGAAGATCAAACTGATTTAACGCCAGATTTACCTTCAGATACACCTCAGGAAGCATTTTTTGCAAATCTGTTTTCTCTTTGCGGTGAAACTTTTATTGGAGAATCAACATTCCCGGATGACCCGGATCACGATCTTGTCGATACAGAATTAAGAGCAACCGTTGAAACCTGCACGGAAGAGCAGATCAAAGTAGATTTTCTGCGTGATGGCGATACATGGCACGCAACGTGGGTTCTGGAAAAACGTGAAGACGGACTGCATCTATCACACGATCACATTGGCGATAAAGAGTATGAAGAGGGGGAAGAACCAGAGACCGGATATGGTGGCTATGCTGATGAAAGCGGAAATGAGTATCAACAATATTTTCCTGCTGATGATTATACAGCAGAAATTTTACCTGAAGCTGCTACCAACGTTTGGATGATGGAGTATGATCCGGAAGAGGAAACATTTGTGTACGCTTTGGAGAGAAATGAGGAGCCGAGATTCCGAGCAGTTTTAACAAAGCAGTAAGCGCATTAAAAAAGGAGGGTTTAATAATGAACTCTCTTTCTTTTAAAATCCACCTATATAATAGGTTACTTCATTTCTTGTCGGTTCCCAGCCAATGGAAATACCGATATCTATGGCCATGTTACTGAGCCGAAACCTTGACCGGATACCTGCACCGTACACCGATCGGCTTGCGTCTACTAAGTTTTGCTGATCCAAATCCGCTACTGTCTGAGAAAATAGAACGAGATAGATATTTGAAAGATAAACAGGCAGCAGAAGCCCACCATCGTCTGGATAAACGATTGGAATAGTGTAACGGGTATCGAAAATGCCGGTATTATTAGTAGCACGCAGGGGCAGTTCAGAAAAGCTATCGGAGTAAAGGGATGAGGTGTTGAAAACCCGATCATCGGTTTGAGTAATTACCTGACCCGACAGGCGTAAAGATTGGTTGAACTTAGCTAAAGGAGAAATGTAGGTCGAGATGTAACCCCTGAATCCTTTTCTGTCCGTTAAATTAGCATCAATCGTAAATTGGTCGGATTGAATATTCAAATCTGTTCGGTTCAACCCATAGCGCAACTCTGTAAAAAACACCCACCCCGAATTGGGCTGTACATCTCTGGTAAACTGACGCAGGTTATAGTTAAAAACGGTTCTTAAACCTAACGTGTGGCGTGTTCCGAATTCTGAATAGGATTGAGATGTATTGTCCGGATTGAGAAATTTTAACTGATTTATAAAATATTGAGGTTCAATCAACAGAGAAGAGAACCGGGCGTTCCGTTCAAGGTAATATCGGAAAGGTACTTTAAGTGAAACGCCTCGTGATTGTTGCAGTAAAGTGGCATTGAATTCCTGATCATTCTGGGTCACCTGAAATGAAATGAGTGAAGGATCATTAAAAATATTGAATCTGAAACCGGGAAAGAATCCTTTGTAGTTGTATTCCAGATCGTACCAGAACCGATCCAGGTAGTGAGATAACTCGAACTCATATCGCTGACTATTCAATTGATCCACGCTTTCAAAGTTTAGGCTGAAACGGTCAAAACCATTCTGCCTCTCAAAACCGGGTATCCATAGTCTTGGTTTTAACCATCCTAAACCTGTTTGATAACGTTTAAACTCCCATGAAGAAGAATCCGGCTGATTGTCTCGGTTCATGAGTGGACGTTTCAGCCGTTCCGTTATTTGAGGGGTTGATTTATAAGATGTACGTGGAAGGTTCAATTTCTCCGCATCTTCAAGATCAAGTAGCTGTAGGATTTGTTCATTTTGCTGCTGACTCACAAATGCAAGCCTTGATCCGTCGGGGGAGTAAGAGGGTTCAAAGCTATTGTAAATACCGTGAGTAATCTGGCTGACTTGGTCTTCGCCAACATGGTATTCATAAATATTCATGGCTCCATCATCATCCGAAACTAACAACAATCGGTTGCCATCGGGATGCCAGCTCAGGTCAAATATGGATCCGTTTTCAAAAACGATGTCCGGTTCTCCGGTTAGAACAGATTCTTGTTCAAGAAGAGATTCAAACCAAACCGCCTGAATACTGTTTATTTTACCAATAAGAGCAACGTTGCCGGAATCATTTGGAAAAGGAGAAGCCTGGATGATTGAGCTGTTGTCCGGTTTTGAAAACTTTTTGATGATTTCGCCATTTCCGGAATCTAAAAGAACAAGGTTTTGAGTGTGTGCATCTGATTGAAGGGCATAAAGCTGACCTGCATGCTCAACCGGAGAAAACAAGCGTTGTTCCTTTGTGATTCGATATGGTTTTCCGGTTCGGAGGTTGAGTTGATAAAGATCTCCGCGAAACACATTGTCATATCTTGAATCTGAATGGTACCGGCTAAAATGAATAGATGTGGAATCTTCTGAGAAATTGTAAATAAGATCTTCTGTGATTACAACTTCGGTCAACAAATCTGATTGTTCAGATTCAATATCGTAGAGGTAAAAACCTGACGGTTTATTGCAAAACCGGCTATAGAATATCAGAGTGTTATTGTCCGTCCAAAGAGGCCTGTTTGCGCGCCGACACTCTCCACTTAAGGGAAGCTGAATTCCGGGAGCATTTGAAAAGTCCCGGGTGGATTCAGTTTTTCTATCCTGCTCGTCGGAACTCATTTCATCAGAAAACTCCCGATATAGTGAAGCCGGCCATTCACCGGTTTGGGTTCTCAAAGCAAATCCATATCCTAAAAATGGGTATTTATAATGGAACTGAATAGAATTTTTGGCCGTCTCCACACCATATTTATTCTGAAGCCAGTGCATAAATTGGTAGCCGCCAATATAATGCCTGTTAAAGGGGAGTGAATAATCTGTAGTGTGTAATAACTGTCCCATCGACCACTCTTCAGAAGTATCCAGCAAGCTGTTAAATTGATGGTTGAAAAAGGGATAGTTTCCACGGCCTGATCCCGGGATTGAGCCATGGCTTTCATATTCAACGGCAATTCCTTCATGTAAACCAAGAGGTGCTGCAGAGTGAACGGATCGTCTTACATCAGGCGAAAATAGGCCTAATAATCTTGTCATCGCCGGTGGGTTCACGCTAAAATGCAGGGCATGAACCAACTCGTGAGGTAAAACAGACTCAAGCCAGTCTCCCGATTGTGGACTTAAGGCTTTTCCCCGAATTGGAGAGAGTTCAACTTCCGACCTGAAGTTAATAGGGGTTACAAATCCATTTGATCGATCATTTTGTGGATTTAAAATGAAAGGAAATTTTTTGAGTTCTCCTCCAAACAGGTTTTGAATATCTCCATATTCCGCTTCCAGGATAGAGAGAGACCGAATGGCTTCTTCTCTGTATTGAGCGGGATAGATGACCCTGAACTGTTCAGATTGTATTTCCTGCCAGTCCAATCCGGGCAGGCGGTATTGTGTGGAATAGATCTGGGCAGAAACATCCTGGATCAATAACCCTAAAAAGAGAAGGAAAAGAGAATATAATTTCATGACAGTCTTGGTTGAGGGTGTAAATATCACAACATTCTGATTGAATACAAACAGATTTAATGCAAAGAAGAGATATTCTGTAGTTAACTTGGTATAAAGGCATTGAGTGAAATTTGTATCCGCATAAGAGCGATAGTGGAACCTTTATATTCAAATTTTTTTTATGTTTTTATAAGAGTCGTAACAAATAACCTAAAGTAATAGACGAGGTTAGGATGGTAAGTGAAAATGAAATCAATAAACTGGTAAACAGAAAAGGGAGTGATTTGGTAACAATCACCCTGCCAACTCATAAAACCGGAGAAGAGTCCAAACAGGACCCAATTCGATTAAAAAATTTGTTGACTGAAGCCGTTTCTATTTTGAAAGAGAACGGTAAAAAAGAGTCTGATGCTGAACAGTATTTGAAATCGGCATTTGACCTGCTTGATAAACCGATGTTTTGGTCACACGCAGATAAAAGTTTGGCCATTTATATAACAGAGGGTGAGACCGATATTTTTAAACTGCCATATAAAGTGGATAGTGAGGTGTATGTAAACGACCATCACTTGATTACACCGCTGCTTCCTATGTTAAGTATGGATGGCACGTTCTGTGTAGTTGCGGTTAGTCGCCAGGACGCTAAACTACTGAAGTGCACCCGGGATGACGTAGAAGATATAACGCCTGCGGATGTTTCGGTTTCTGTTGCAGACTATCTTGAAGTTGACCAGGAAAAACAACTTCAATACCACACAGGATCCAAATCTCAAGAAGCCATGTATTTTGGTCACGGGGCAAGTGAGGAGGACAAAAAAGTTATTGTAGAGCAGTACTTGCGTGAATTTGAAAAAGAGGTTACAAAAGTAATGCGAGAAAGAAATGACCCGCTCGTGGCTATGGGACTGAAGGATAACCTATCCCTCTATAAAAAAGTGAATAATTACGGCAGGTTAGTTGATGATGCAGTAGAGTTCAATCCGGATGAGCTGTCAGATCAGGAAATTAAAGATAAAGGATGGAATGTAATTCAGAAGCATTTTCTAAAAGATATGTACAATTCACTTGAGAAATTTTCTGAAAAAACAGAAGGCAAGGTATCCAACAATTTGGGCGACATTGTGGAGGCTACTATTCAGGGCCGATCCCACACTATTTTTATCTCAAAAGATGAAAAGAAATGGGGCGTGTTTGATGAAGCTGAACAAACTGTTCATTACAGCAGTAAACCCAAAAATGGAGACATTGAACTGCTGAACTGGCTTTCTATTACTGGCAGAAAAACCGGAAGCAACGTTTATATGCTGGAAAAAGAAGAGATGCCTATGCACTCTACTGTAGCAGCTGAGTTCAGATTTTAAGTGAGTCAGTATTTTAAATTCAAGCGGTGTCTGAAAAGTCGGATACCGCTTTTTTTATGTCTATAAAAGAGAGAGTTATTCAGTGTTATTCTGAGTGGAGCTAAAAACAGAGGGGGATATCCTGAGGAAAATCATAGATTTTCAGGCATCAAAAAAGCTTAAGGTCATGTAGCCCCTTACCATAAGTATATTTAAAAAGTTGTTTCAGAATCGGTTCTGATTTCAAAGAGTGCAATGAATTGATTACTATAGTGGCAATCTTTGCCATAATTAATCAAATTCAAATGTATCGAATGAAATCTTTACTACAATCTATTTTACTATTGCTCATTGTGCCTGCGGTAGCCTTTTCGCAGGTAGAATTGGAATACTACTTGCCGGATGGCGTTACCTATAACCCTGATATTCCAACACCTAAAGAAGTGGTTGGCCATGAAGTGGGTGAGTGGCATATTACACACGACAAGCTGGTCCAGTATATGTATGCGCTGGCTGAAGCCTCAGATCGGGTAACCATACAGGAATATGCCCGCACGTATGAAAATCGTCCGCTTCTTGTATTGACCATTACCGCACCGGACAACCACAGTTCAATCGATCAGATTAAATCGAACCAAAGTCTTTTGCGTAATCCAGAACGATCCGGTAATCTCGACCTGGAGTCGATGCCGGTAATTGTGAATATGGGATTCAGCGTTCACGGAAATGAAGCAAGTGGCTCAAACGCATCCCTTGTAAGTGCCTATCACTTTGCGGCAGCTCAGGGAGATGAAATTGAGGAGACTCTAAGCAACACCGTAATTTTACTCGATCCATCATTCAACCCGGATGGACTTCAGCGTTTTTCTACATGGGTGAATATGCATAAAAGTGCTACAACTGCTACCGATCCGGCTGCGCGTGAGTTTGGTGAAGTATGGCCCGGTGGCAGAACCAATCACTATTGGTTTGACCTGAATCGCGACTGGATGCCGGTAGTGCACCCGGAAAGCCGTGGCCGAATTAAGATGTATCAGGAGTGGAAACCACATGTGCTTACAGATCATCACGAAATGGGTACTAACTCCACATTTTTCTTCCAGCCGGGTATTCCATCCCGAACACATCCGTTAACCCCGCAAAGAAATCAGGACTTAACGGCAGCGATTGGGGAGTACCATGCGGACGAACTGGATGAAATTCAAAGTCTTTATTACACCAGGGAGTCTTTCGATGATTTCTACTACGGAAAGGGTTCCACCTATCCCGACATTTTTGGAACAATCGGGATTTTGTTTGAACAGGCGAGTTCTCGAGGACATGCGCAGGAGAGCGATCACGGAGTTGTTGAGTTCCCATTTGCGGTTAGAAATCAGTTCAGAACATCACTTTCGACGGTTAAAGCGGCAAATGGCTTGAGAATGGAGCTCCATAATAACATGAGAGAGTTTTATCGGGAAGTACAGCAAGAGGCGTCACGCAGCTCGGTGAAAGCTTTTGTTATAGGGGATACATACGATTCCGGTAAAAACTACCACTTTGCCGATCTGATGAGCCGTCATAATGTTGAAATTTATGAGTTGGCTCAGAATCTTGAAGTGGATGGTAAGAGCTTTGAGCAGGGAAAGGCCTGGGTAATTCCGGTTGAACAGACTGAGTATAAGTTTATAGAGGCGATGTTTGAACGGAGAACTGAGTTTACCGACAGCCTTTTTTATGATGTTTCTACGTGGACTTTACCATCTGCATTTAACCTGCCTCACGTCGAATTGAATCAGCGTCAGTTTGATTCAAACTTGATGGGAGATAGAGTTGAGTCGCCTGAAAAACCATCCGGACAGATCATCGGCGGTAGAAGTAATTACGCTTATGCTTTTGAGTGGGATGAATATTATGCTCCACGTGCGCTTTACAGGCTGCAAGAACTTGGGGTTCGAACTCAGGCAGCATTTCAGAAGTTTCAATCCGTCGTTTCAACCGGTGCTAAAGAGTTTAATTATGGTACAATAGTCGTACCGTTAGGAATCCAGGATGTAGATGAGGCAACCATCTTCAGAACCATGCAGGAGATCGCTGAGGAAGACGGTGTAGACGTTTATAACCTTAGAACCGGACTTGCTGCAAGCGGCGTTGATTTGGGCAGTCCAAATGTGAATGCCCTAGAAAAACCGAGCATAGCTATTCTTGTAGGAAGCGGTGTAAGTAACCTTGAGGCTGGCGAGGTGTGGCATCAGCTCGATCAGAGATATAAGATCCCGATTACGCTGCTGGAAAAAGACAGGGTAGGACGAACCGACCTAAGCCGATATAACCGGTTAGTTCTGGTGAACGGAGGTTACGGAGACCTTAGCGAAAGTGCGAAGGCAGATCTTAAATCTTGGGTTCGTGACGGAGGAACATTAATCGTTCAAAAAAGTGCAGTAAACTGGGCTATCAGTGAAGGGTTGTTGAACGCCGAAAGAGTAGAGCAGGAATCTTCTGATAACAGGAGAGTTGCCTACGAAGATCTTTCCGCCGCACGCGGGGCACAAGGTATTGGAGGATCAATATTTGAAGCCAATTTAGACAATACGAACCCACTGATGTTTGGCTACCGAAACGATAGCATGCACATTTTCAGAAACAGCACCACATTTCTTCAGATTACCGAAAATCAGGCTGCTACGCCACTTTATTTAACCGACAACCCATTGGTGAGCGGTTATATTTCGGGTGAAAACAGTGAGCTGATAAAGAATACGGCATCCATCATGGTAGGAAGTTACGGATCGGGCCGCGTGATTGGATTTGTAGACAATCCAAATTTCAGAGCATTTTGGTTTGGTACCAATAAATTGTTTGCCAATGCACTGTTTTTTGGGGATCAAATTAGCCGTACCGCAACGAACTAGTTATTGTTTCTTTTAGGGTTTAAGCCTGTATCCCAAGTTGAGGGTACAGGCTTTTTTATTTATTTCGGACAAATTTTCCAAAATGTCTTGACAAAGAAGCCGGGCCGCCTTAATTTAAGATTAAATACTCTTAATTACTTTTTGGATCATAATGCTACTATCTAAGTCATGTATTTACGGCTTGCGCGCCTCGCTATACCTCGCCTCCCGATCGAGTGAGGACTACATTCCTATCAGGAAAATGAGTGATGATCTTGAGATATCATTTCATTTCTTAACTAAGATTTTACAACAACTTACTGCAAATAATCTGTTGGAGTCTTTTAAAGGGCCAAATGGTGGTGTTCGCTTAAAGAGATCAGGCGAAGAAATTACATTCATGGATATCGTAATTGCCATTGACGGTCCGGCTCTGTTTACGGAATGTGCTTTAGGTTTACCAGGGTGCGGAGTTGAAAAACCATGTCCTTTTCACGAGCAGTGGGCCGAAACAAGAGACAAAATTAAACAGATGATGGAAAGCACCAGCATCAGTGACCTGGCCATAAAAGGAATGGAAGAGAATTTACGACTAACAGCAAAAGGAGGCTTTGAGAAATTTTTTGATTTAGAATAGTCTCAAAAAAAAATTTAATCCTAATTAAGACAAAGTTATCTTTTAACCAAAATAAGATTTAACCAAAATGAAACCTTTATTAACAATTTTTTTTGCACTCGCATTAACATTTTCAGCTTGCTCAGGTGGCGACTCTCAGCAGGAGACACAAGAGGAAGAGACTCAGGAGCAAGGTTTAAGTGATTTCGAATTGGAACACGGCATAGGTCCTATAACTGCAAGGTTAGATATCAGTGACGACATTGATGATGATCTTAGGGTACGGGGCCAGGAAATCTTTGAAATGAAATGTGAAATGTGTCACAATATGGAGGGCCGAATGGTAGGACCGGCGCTAGGTGATGTGGCAGATCGAAGAAGCCCGGAATACATAATGAACATGATTTTAAATCCGGGTGGCATGGCAAAGAACCATCCTGAAGGTGAGAAACTGGTTCAGGAGTATATGTCAGTGATGCCGTTTCAGAATGTATCAGAAGAGGACGCCAGAGCCCTGGTGGAATACCTAAGAGACTATAACATGAACAATTAATCAAACAACTCCTCTATCAAACATAAACAAACAATACTATGAATAAGAATAATAATAAAAGGTTACGAGGGATATTATTGGGAGCAGGTTTTGTGGCATTAGCCGCATTTCTGTTTACGGGATGTCCTTCTGAACAAAGAATGCTAGACAGTGGAGACGCTGCGCAAAAAGTATATGTAGCTCCAGGAGATCACGATGAATTCTACGGATTCTTCTCCGGTGGATACAGTGGGCAATTGAGTGTATGGGGACTCCCATCAGCTCGTATGTTGAAAGTGATACCTGTTTTTTCTCAGGATCCTGAAACTGCATATGGGTATTCTGAAGAAACTAAACCTCTATTTAATACCAGCTACGGATTTATCCCATGGGATGATTCTCACCATCCGCATATTTCTCAAACAGATGGAAACGCCGATGGAAGATGGATCTTTATCAATGCAAATAATACACCGCGTATCGCAAGAATTGATCTGGAAACTTTTCAAACAAAAGAGATTCTGGAGCTGCCAAACACCGGCGGTAATCACGCTTCATCATATGTTACTTCGAACACGGAGTATGTGATTGGAGCAACCCGATTCAGTATTCCTTACGAAAAAGATCTGGATGTGCCGATCGATAGCTACAGTGATGAATTCAGAGGATCGCTATCATTTATAGAGGTTGATCAGGAGACAGGTATGATGGAGGTGGATTTCCAAATTGTAGTACCTCCTTACAACTACGACCTGGGCAGAGCCGGTAAGGGTATTTCAAGTGACTGGGTTTTCTTCACTACATACAACACCGAGGAAGCACACACTATGCTTGAAGTGAATGCATCCAGAAACGACAAAGATTTTATTGCTGCCGTGAACTGGAAAAAAGCTGCCGAACTTGTACGTGACGGGCATGGAAAAACAATGGACGCCGAGTACTATCACAATCATTACAATGGCAAGAAACAGGGATACGCAGTTTCAGAAGTAAAGAATGAAGTTACAGTATTAGATACACGTGAAATAGATGAAAACTTCATCTACTATCTGCCAACTCCTAAATCTCCTCACGGTGTAGATGTAGACCCAACCGGTGAGTACATTGTAGGTGGCGGTAAACTGGCTACCGTTATACCGGTACACTCCTTCTCAAATATGCTGGAAGCGATTGAAAACGATGATATTGATGATTACATCGATGGAATTCCGGTATTGAACTATGATGCAACCATAGCCGGAGAAGTGGAAAATCCGGGCTTAGGTCCGCTTCATACCGAATTTGACGGTAAAGGGTATGCGTATACCTCTGTGTATATCTCATCTGAAATTGTAAAATGGTCTCTCGAGACGTTTGAAGTGGTTGACAGAATAGATTCTTACTACTCAATCGGTCACTTAATGATTACAGGTGGTGATACTGTTGATCCCGACGCTCAATACATGGTTGGTTTGACTAAGACGGCAAAAGACAGATATCTGCCTACCGGCCCAAAACAAAATCACCCGGCTCAGCTATATGATATATCCGGTGATAAGATGGAGCTGCTGTTAGACTTCCCAACCATTGGAGAGCCTCACTATGCACAGTCCATCAAGGCTGATAAAATTGTAGATCAGATTGCGAAGATTTATGAAATGGAGGAAAACGATCACCCGGATGCTCTTCTTAGAATGACTGAAAACCGTGTAGAGCGCAGAGGAAATGATGTCCATATTTATATGGGAGCAACTCGAAGCCACTTCCGTCCCGATAATATCGAGGGAGTTAAGTTAGGTGATGACGTATATGTTCACTTAACCAACATGGAACAGGAATGGGATGTTGTTCACGGTATAGCTATAAAAGGCTCTCAAAGCACTGAGCTGCTTGTACCACCCGGACAAACAAAAACCATCAAGTGGACACCTACCAGAACGGGAATCTATCCATTCTACTGTACAGCTTTCTGTTCTGCACTTCACCAGGAGATGCAGGGATATATTCGGGTATCTGGACCTGATTCAAATGTAGAATTAACGTGGAGTACAAACGAATAACCAAAGAGCCCCTCGTCCCGAGGAATAATCGGGACTTATGATCCAGAACCGGGTTCGGTTAGTTGCCGGACCCGGGATCATAAAATAAACGGGCATTTAGTTGATGACGGGGTTTGGTTCAAAAATCAAACCCTATCATGAACTAAACGAAATAACCGAATACAGGGAAAATGAAAAATCAATCAAAAGTAATAATGGCATTGGCAGCCCTACTGCTGATCCCTCTATATTTTATGCCATTTTGGACCATTGATATGTCGGCACCGCAATACCCGGAGGGAATTGGAATGCATATTCATATTGATGATGTAACCGGTCATAATAAGCATGACTTGAAAAGCATCAACCAGCTGAACCACTACATTGGTATGAGTGAAATACACAAAGAAGATTTTATAGAATTTAAAATTATGCCGTGGGTATTTGCCGGCATGATCATTCTCGGCTTGGTGGCCGCCGCAACCGGTAGTGTAAAACTTGTGATTACCTGGCTGGTATTGATGGTATTGATTGGAATAGTCGGATTTGTAGACTTCTATCTGTGGGGCTACGACTATGGACATAATCTAAACCCGGATGCAGCGATTAAGGTGCCGGGAATGAGTTATCAACCACCACTATTTGGCTGTAAACAACTTCTTAACATCAATGCATGCTCCTGGCCAACAACCGGCTCAATATTTATCGGACTGTCATTCTTGATGGCGGGCTGGGTAACATGGACTGAAAAATTCAAAAAATAAAGACAGATAAATAAAATGGATCATAAAGCAATAGTCACAATTTTTGTGATGGGTTTGATACTGCTGGGGGGCTGTAATCAAGCTTCAGAAAAGAACAACGATGATGTTTATCGATACACCAACTCAGTGGATATTGAGTACGGGTCAGATATTTGCAGCTACACGAATGACGTGATCGAAACCGTACGATATGGGGGTAAAATCACCATGAAGGACGGAACCGTTCATAAGTTTATGTCAGTAGAATGTGTTGCCGGGTTTTATCTGGAAATGGAGAACAGAGATGAAATCGAAAGATTGGAGATCGTGGATTTTGCACATGGCCAGAAATATTTACCGGTCGATGAGTTGACTTTTCTGAAGAGCAGTTTAAGACCGAGTCCTAACGGGATGTCCTTAACAGCGATTGATAATTCCAACGAAAAGATGAAGGATTACATCTATGATGCCTATCCCGGTGAATTTCATACTTGGTATGAAGTTCTGGAATTGGTAAGCGATCAATGGAACATCAATCACGACGAATTGAAAGCGTCTGTTAATTAATAATTTTGAGGTGTAAAATGAGGGGCGGATCAATTTTATCGCTGATAGTACTTTCAGCAGCAATTCTTATGGGCTGTGAGCCCAAACCACAACCCATCAACTACGGTAGCGATGAGTGTGCTTACTGCAGAATGATGATTACGGACGCGGAATTTGGATCGCAGATCGTAAACAATCAAGGGCGTGCATATAAGTTCGATTCAGTGGAATGCATGGCCGCATATGACCTTACAGAAGATGGCGAGAATTTTCATTCAAAATGGGTTCCAAACTTTCTGGATCGTGAAGAATGGCTGAATGCTGAAGAGGCTGTATATCTGCATAGCGAAACACTTCGCAGCCCAATGGGTCTCTTTTTGTCAGCATATGCTGATCGAACCTCAGCTGAGGAGATGAAGGATGAGTATGGCGGGGATATCGTAGATTATGAAGCAGTAAAACAAATTGTTGAACGCGAGTGGCTGTCGAATGGATCCGGTGGCCGCCAGATGATGAATAATTAATGAGATCATAATGAGGGGAATGATTTTAAAAACTATCATAGCAGGGCTATTTGCTTTATTGGCTCAACCGGGATTGGCACAAATTGTTGTCAGTCCGGACGGCGAAATCAAGTCAATCAAGCAAGCTGTTGAGATGGCCGAGCCCGGCGCGCATATTCTTGTAGAGCCAGGTACCTACATGGAAAGTGATATTGGTATTGATAAGCCGCTAACCTTGGAGGGCATTGATTATCCCTTAATTGATGGAAACAGTGAGGGCTTTATTTTTGTGATAGCAGCCGACAGCGTGACGATAAAAGGTTTTAATATCAAAAGAACCGGGCGCAGTTACGTCAGAGACTATGCAGCGATCATGATTGAAGGAGTCAAGGATTTTATTATTGAAGACAATCGCCTCGAAGATGTTTTTTTTGGTATCTACCTAGCCGAGACCGAAGGCGGAGTAGTTCGAAACAATAGGGTGGAAGCCTTCGATACGCGGGAAGCTTCTTCCGGTAACGGTATTCATCTCTGGAGTGTGAAAAATCCAAAAATCATCGACAATGAAGTGATGGGGATGAGGGATGGAATCTACCTGGAGTTTGTAGACAATGCAGAAATTTATGGTAACACCAGTAATGAGAATAACCGTTACGGCCTTCACTACATGTTTTCTGATGGCGGCCGGTACTACGACAATATTTTCCGCAGGAACGGAGCCGGGGTTGCAGTGATGTACTCCGACAATGTGGACATGATGAACAATCTGTTTGAGCACAACTGGGGTACTGCTGCTTACGGACTTCTGCTTAAGGATATCAACTATAGTAAAATTGAGGGAAACCGATTTTACAGAAATACAGTAGCAATCTATTCTGAAGGGACGAATGAAGTTCACATTCATGGAAATGACATAGAATTGAATGGCTGGGCGGTGAACATCAAATCAAACAGTGCTCGTAACCAGTTTACAGAGAATAATTTTATTGAAAACAGTTTCGACGTTAGGACCGATAGTCCGAGAAACAACAATGAATTTGAGGGGAACTATTGGAGTCAATACGAGGGGTATGACTTGGACAGAGACGGAATCGGGGATGTGCCTTACAGGCCTGTCAGTCTGTTTTCCATGGTCATTACAAAACAACCGGAATCGCTCATTCTATTGAGAAGTATGTTCATCAAGCTGCTGGATACAGCTGAACGTATTGCGCCGGTTCTGACTCCAAAAACCTTGTACGATGAAAACCCAAAAATGGATCAAATAGTAAGATGATTGAAATTGAGAATGTTAAAAAGTCGTTTGGCCAGCTGGATGTGCTGAAAGGGATGAGTTTAACGATTCCCAAAGGTCAGGCTACCGGAATTGTGGGACCCAACGGCGCCGGAAAAACAACGCTTATCAAAACAATTTTAGGATTGGTGAAAGCGGATTCCGGTCTGATCAAAGTAAATGGTCAGCCGTTGGACAAAGACGGAAAATACAGGAAAAATATTGGCTATATGCCACAGGTGGCCCGTTACCCCGAAAACATGAGAGTTTATGAGCTTTTTGATTTCATCAAAGGCCTCAGAGATCAGGATCCCGTTTATGAAGAGGAATTGATCGATCAGTTCACGCTTCGACCGGAACTGGAAAAATCACTTCGGAACTTATCAGGCGGTAATCGGCAAAAAGTAGGTGCTACGCTGGCAATGATGTTCAATCCCGATATTCTCTTTTTTGATGAACCGACCGCCGGGCTCGATCCCCGTTCAAGCCATAAGTTTAAAAAGCGTGTAGAGAATGAGAAAGAGGATGGAAAAACGGTAATTATCACATCTCACATCATGAGTGAGCTGGAGCAGCTGGTGGATCACGTTGTCTTTATCCTGGATGGAAATATTAGATACTACGGTTCTATGGAGAAGCTGCTGAATGAGAGCAATGAAACTCGTTTAGAAGCGGCAATTGCAACCATGATGGATGAAGACCCGCAGGAGGTAGCAGCATGAGTTTATTGATGCATATTATCCAAAACGAATGGAAATCACTGCTGCGCGGTAAATGGGTAATCGGTTATGGCCTAATTTTTCTGGTTCTGACTGATACACTGTTACGATTTGGCGGAGGGGGTGCAGAAACACTTCTGAGCCTGAGTAACGTAATGCTGTTGTTTGTGCCGCTGGTGGGCATGATTTACGGAATTCTGTATATCTATCAGTCGCGTGAGTTTGTGGAACTTTTACTGACACAGCCGATCAACCGGGGCGTCCTCTATTGGGGTCTCTTCTTGGGAATATCCACTCCGTTGATGGCGGCGTTTATTATTGGGTCGATGCTCCCGCTCGGGTGGCACGGAATCCTGATGATTGACGGGATGGCATCAGCGATGGTTCTGGCACTGGGTGGAATATTGACTCTCATTTTCGCTTCCCTGGGATTTGTTTTCGGTTTGATGTTCTATGAAGATAAAATCAAGGGATTTGGATTTACGATCGTGGTGTGGCTCTTCCTGGCAATACTCTATGATGGCCTGGTTTTAATGCTGGTATTTCTATTCGGCGACTACCCGCTGGAGAATTTTGTGATAGCCGTTTCCATGCTCAACCCGATCGATCTGGCCCGGATCATGGTGATGCTCGAATTTGATGTCTCCGCCCTGATGGGCTATACCGGTGCTGTATTTAATCGCTTTTTTGGAACCGCGATGGGGATTTCAGTGGCAAGTGCTATGCTTTTGGTTTGGCTTGCAGTGCCGAGCTGGATCGGTCTCAATGTTTTCAGAAAGAAAGACTTTTAGAGAGGCGCAATACGAGTATTCCCCAAGTCTTCATATTTTATGTTGATCTTGGGGAACTCAGCCCATTTTAATGATTTATGTTTTATGCAGACTGAAAGAGATCTGATTCAAAAATACAACGTTCCCGGACCACGCTATACCTCTTACCCGACAGCGGTTCAGTTTCAGGAGATAGACAATTCCGAGACAGTTATTTATAGGCTGAAAAAAAGAAACGGTGAACCGAGAAATATCTCGCTCTATTTTCATGTGCCGTTCTGTTTTTCCCTCTGCTGGTACTGTGGCTGCACAAAAATCATCACCAAAAATACCGATCGGGGTGATGTCTATATCGACTATCTTGCCAAAGAGATGGATCTGATAAAAGAACAGTTGCATTCCGAATCAGAGGTGATTCAGCTTCACATGGGCGGTGGAACGCCAACATTTTTAAAGCCCGATCAGCTTCGCAGACTGGGCACTGAAATCAGAAAAAGATTCCGGTACCATAAGGAAATTGAATTCAGCGTGGAGATCGATCCCCGAACCTGTTCGAAAGAGCACGTATCGGCGTTAGCAGAAATTGGTGTGAATCGCGCTTCTCTTGGCGTTCAGGATACCAACGAAGATGTCCAGAAAGCGATTCATCGGATTCAGCCGTTTGAACAGACCGAGCAAGTAACCCGCTGGCTGCGCGAGGCGTGGATCAACTCCATCAATTTCGATTTGATCTACGGACTGCCTAAACAGACACTGGATACATTTCAACAGACCCTCAGAGATGTTCAAACGCTGGATCCGGACCGGTATGCAGTTTACAGCTATGCGCATCTGCCCAACCTGATGCCTTCTCAGCGCTTATTGAATGAAGAAGACTTCCCAACTCCGGACGAAAAACTGTCCATGCTGATGATGGCGATTGATACGCTTGAGGGTGAAGGTTACAGATATATCGGGATGGATCACTTCTCAAAAGAGGGTGACGAGCTAACCAAGGCCCTGGAAGAGGGAACGTTGCAGCGAAATTTTCAAGGGTACAGCACACATGCAAACACGGATATGTACGCTTTGGGGATGTCGGGCATTTCGATGGTGGATTCGATCTACTATCAGAACACGAAAGATCTGGACGCCTACTACACGGAGCTGGACAATGGAAATCTACCTGTTATCAAACAGATGATTTTAAGTGAAGATGACCGAGTCCGGCGCGATTGGATCTCCCGATTGATGTGTAAACCTCGTGTATCCTTCAGTGATTTCAATAAAAAATGGAATGTGGATGTAAAGTCATATTTTGCAGATGAATGGCATCGCCTTGATGAATTGGAAGAAGACGGATTGATCATTCAGCTTGAAGAAGAAATACAAATTACAGAACGTGGACGGCTCTTTTTAAGAAATATTGCAATGGCATTTGACGCATATCTTTCTCAGGGCAAACAGACAAATCGCTATTCAAAAACGGTATAAGGGGAATATGGAGATGCAGCCAAAAGATAGAAAATGGCTTCGTGCCTGGTTTATAAGCGGAGCCGTAATGGTAACGTTGATTTTGATTGTGGGCGGTATTACAAGGTTGACCGGGTCGGGACTGTCGATGACCGATTGGAAACCCATTATGGGTGCGATTCCCCCAGTCACCGATGCTCAATGGAATGATGCGTTTGATCAATACAAACAGTATCCGGAGTATCAGCAGGTTAACCGGGGGATGGAACTCTCTGAATTTAAATACATCTTCTTCTGGGAATATCTTCATCGAATGCTAGGGCGTTTGATTGGCATCGTGTTCCTTGTGCCGTTTATCTACTTTGTAGCAAAGAAAAAACTGAACACCAAATGGCTGAAGCGATCGGTATGGCTGCTTATTTTGGGTGGATCGCAAGGATTGATGGGCTGGTACATGGTTCAGAGCGGCCTGGTGGATGTACCCCACGTAAACCCCTACCGGCTTACTGCTCACCTGATGCTCGCGTTTACTATTTTTGCGTTTTGTGTATGGTATGCCGCTGACCTGACCAAGTTTAATTCACAATCTGAACCGAGAAAAAAGGAATTGAGCAATTGGCTGAAAATTTTGTTTGGTGTGGTTGTTGTTCAGGTAGTGTGGGGAGCTTTGGTAGCAGGTCTGGATGCCGGGCACGTTTACAACACATTTCCCAAAATGTATCAGTATTGGGTCCCGCCCGAAATTATGGCGTTGGAGCCGTGGTATCAGAATTTCACAGAAAACTCATCAACGGTACAATTTATTCATCGGTCGCTGGCCGCTTTGATTGGATTGATGGCCATCGGCTACTGGGTTCGGCTATTTATGGTTCCCACCAGTAGATCAGCAAAACTTTGGGGTGGGGTGATTTTTGCGCTGGTGTTGGTACAATATGCGTTAGGTGTGTTTACACTGGTAACCCACGTTCAAATTACCCTAGCCGTTTTGCATCAATTTGTAGCTCTTCTGCTTGTGGGATCGCTGTTACTGGGAATATACAGCATCAGGGAAAACCGGGTTCAAGCAACTGCATAATATTTTTGAAATGGAACAGAAGGATCAACTTTTACAAAAAGTATGGTTGTGGAGTCTGTCATTTTTTATGCTCGCAGCTCTCACCGGATTCCTCTATCGGTGGGGTTTGATAGGCGGGGAGATATTTGGACTCAGATTGACAAATGTTCGCCATGCCCATTCGCACCTGATGTTCTTCAATTGGGTAACACCCGTGCCGATGGTGTTTATAGCAAGAAAATTGCTTAAAACATCACCGGAGGCATACCAAAGTCTAAAGTGGTCTGTTACGGCAATTATTCTGATTGGCTTTACCTCGTTCCCATTTTTCCTGCTTTATGGTTATCACCCGGTTCAACTGGGTTCGGCAAATCTTCCTCTTTCTGTGATGCTTTCCGGATTGGTGATGATAGGTTGGTATTGGTTCATGGCCATCTATATAAAGCATCGAAAAAAATTGTCTGACGGATTATCGACTCTTTTTTATGATGGTGCGCTGGTTATGCTATTCGTAAGCTCTCTTGGCGCATGGGGTGTAGCGGTTGCTCAGTTCAGTAATATTGATAACAATTTGATCTCCGGCGCACTGACGCATTTTTTTCTGACGGTATTTACAGAGGGCTGGTGTGTGTTGGCGGCTATCGGAATCTACTACGACTTATCCGATCAGAATTATTCATTTCCGGTTGATAAGAACTGGCTGATTGCCCCGATCGTGTTAGGTGCTCCTCTGATGTTTCCGTTTGGTCTTTCTGTTGATCTGCTGAATGAGTCATTGTTGTGGACTGCAAAATCCGGCTCTTTATTAGTGGGAATCGGGCTGGGGATAAATCTATTTTATATGGCTCGAGCCTTGCCAAATCGAAATAAAGTAATCTGGTCGGTTGTTCTCACGATGTTGGCTTTGAAAGTTACAGTTCAATTATCTGCTGTTTTCTTACCGGAAACACTGTGGCTGGGACAGCATGGATTGCGTGTCTTATATCTGCACCTTCTGCTGCTTGGATTTGTGAGCACACTATTTTTTGCGGCATTTCATACCGTAAACACACAAATTTCCAAAGCAGGAATCTACCTGTTTCTTGGTTCAGTATTTGTGCTGATATCAACACTTGTTATCATCAGCGGGTTATGGCCACCCGCCTGGCAGCCCACAAATGTATATCAATGGGTTACAGTTGGGGCGATACTGCCGTCTATCGCGATTGCGGTAGAGTTGGTTGTTGCAGGGTATTCGAAGTTTAAACAAGGATAACACTGTACGTAACTTCGGTTTCCGTAGTAGTTGAAATAGAAATGAAGCCTGACAAATGAAATAAGAACTACTTTTTAAGCAGTTCCCAAAAACCACGGGGAGAAATGATCTTAAGTTGAGAAACCTTATTTGAAATAACTAAGAGGTCTTTATCTCCGGTAACCAAAACATCAGCATTTGCTCTCAATGCGGATTCTAAAATCCATCGGTCGTCTTCATCTCTTACTTTGATTTTGGAAGGTTTATCAGGAGCCGGTTCAACGTGATGTTGCCGCATAAATTGAAGAACACTTTGAACCTTTTTTTCAGGCACATTCAGTTTATTCAACAAAACACTTTTAAGTTCATCTAAAACAATTTCTCCTGTTATTAGTTGATGATCTAAGAGTATTATCTCAAGTAAATCGGCACATAATCCTCTTGCTGTAAATGCACTGATAAGAACATTTGTGTCAGCAAAAATTTTCATGCAGATCTATTGAAAAGGTTAGTGTGAGGAATGTGTAAAAAAAAGAAGTTGATTACATCTAATATTCAGGAAACTTCTCGGAATACATCTTCATCGGTAAGCCATCCTTGCGCTTCTCCATATGGAAGCAACTCTTTACGAAGTTGTTGAAATGATTCTACGGTAAGCTGACGCTTAAGAGCCTGACGTACAAATTCACTTTTTGTTTGACCTGATCGTTTAGAAGACTCCTCAAGAAGTTGATCAAGTTCCTTGTCAATCCTAACAGTAAGTGTAGTTTCCATGATAATCTAAATTTCAGATGTACTTCAATGTAATACATTCAAAACGATCAGAAAATTAAGATCGTATTCTACAGTCCCGTAACGTTCGTCTGAACCCGATAAACTGAGTTAGGTGCGGTAACGTAAATTCTGCTGTAATCAGAATCGCCCCAGGCCAGGTTAGTGATGCGCTCGTCGAACTCTATGATCTGAATACGGTTTCCTTCCGCATCAAAAATTGACAGTCCGCCGGGGCCTGTAGAGTATAATCTGCCCTCTGAATCTGTTTTCATTCCGTCGGCTGCGCCGGTATCATCCCGTTCTCCTACACTTGCGAAAAGGGTTTCATTAGTAACAGAGCCATCCTCAAGGAGATCGAAACGTAAAATTTGTCCGGTTGCAGAATCGTTGACGTAAAGTTTCGATTCATCAGGCGATAGCGCAATTCCATTTGGATACTCAAAACCATCGTAAAGCAGGGTTAATGTTCCATCCTGATCGAGCCTGAATACACCGCTGAAATCCAGTTCACGATCTTCGTCCGATACCCCAAATGGCGGATCCGTGAAGAAGATTTTCCCGTCAGACCGGGCAACCAGGTCATTCGGGCTGTTGAGTCGGTTACCATTAAATTCTTCGGCCAATACGGAGAGAGATAAATCGTCATTGACCTGTGAAACTTTACCACTGTGCTGAGCTAACAGCACGGTTCCATCAGGTGAGGAGGTAATTCCATTTGAATTTCCGCTCGGCTCAATATAAACATCAGATTCAGAGTTACCCGGCTCCCATTTATAGATGGTATTGGCGGGAATATCGCTGAAAAGAAGAAACCCATCCGGGTGCCAAAAAGGGCCTTCGGTGAATTGAAATCCATCCGTCACTACCTCCGGTTCATCAATCATCAGTTCAGGTTCACTTGTACAGGAGAATAAAAATGTCATCATGACAAGGCTCAGGGCAGGAATTAGAATAGATGTTCGAATCATAATTGTTTGAATTGTGGTGACGATTAATTTTTAAACAGATGAAACTGTTCATTCTACAGGTTTTTTCAGATACCTAAATTAAGCTAATTATTAAATAGAAATGAAATGGTGCTACTTAGGGTTGGGATCCAGGATTAAGAAGCCAAAACGCAGATGAGTCTCAGGAAAAAACTTAGTTCTTACTTTAAAAGGTCTGATTGGACGATTTATCGACAGTTCAATCACAAAAAGTTTATCAGGTTAAATGATAAAAGAGCCTTTATTGTTGTAGTAATAACTGCATTGATGATAAATTCTAAAAATTTTTACCAAATTATAGAAAAGCGTGCAAACAGATAGCATTAACTTACAAAATGAATAAACGTTTAAAGAGGCTGGAAAAGAAAGCTGAAGAGCTAAAAATCGGTGAAATTAAGAGGCATATATTCATCTGTGCCGATCAAACCAATCCCAAATGTTGCAAAAAGGAAGCAGGCATTGAAGCCTGGAAATTCCTCAAGAAGCGGTTGGGAGAGTTGAATCTTGACGGAGCCGGTGGAATTTATCGAACCAAAGCCAACTGTCTCCGAATTTGTAAACGTGGACCCATAGCGGTGGTCTACCCCGAAGGCACGTGGTATCACTCCTGCAGTCCGGATGTTCTGGAAAGAATCATTCAGGAACACCTGATAGACGGAAATCCGGTAGAGGAGTATATGATCATTGAACATCCATTAAATCCATAAAATTATGAAATCAACAATTTTTACCCTCTCTTTGCTGATGTTTATGATCAGTATGCCACTCATCACTTTTGGGGCTGAAGTTTCTGATCCCGACAAACTGCTGAAAGAGGCTGAGGAATTATTTGAAGCCGGTGACGAAAAGGAAGCGCTCGAAGTATATCTTGAAGTGCTGGACGATGAACCGGAAAATTATGAGGCGCTTTGGAATGCCAGCTTGATCAACTCCAGGTTGGGGTATCAGCTTGGAGATGACGAAGAGGAGAAGCAGCTGGAATATTATGAAGAGGCTCTTGATTTGGCTGATCGTGCCATAGAGCACCACGATGATGAAGGACACTCCTATTATGTGAAAGCGGTGGCATTGGGCAGATGGAGCGAACTTCAGGATAATGACACCCGAATAGAAACCTCTCACGAAATTAAAGAGAATATTGAAAAAGCTACTGATATGATTCCTGATTATGCTCCGGTATGGCATCTGTATGGAGTTTTTCACTCGGATATAGCCAACATCAGTGGAGCTGAAAAGTTTGCGGCTAATCTGATTTCGGAAGGAGTTCCGGATGGAAGTAATGATAAAGCGGTGGAATATCTTAAAAAAGCGATCGATATGATGCCTGAGAGTATTCTGTTTCGATTGGATCTGGCCAAGCACTATATGAAAGTGGACGAAGATGATAAGGCAAAAGAGGTTTTGGAAGAGATATCTGAAATGGAAGTGGAGCTTCCTAATGAAGGCCAGCTTAAAGAGGAGGCAGCCAATATTCTAGAGGATTTGTAATGGGTAATGAATTCTCCCCTTGAGGGGAGTGCGGCGAAGCCGCGAGGGGTGTTCCATGCTAGATCAACAAAAATATATACCGTACCTGACGGCACGGGTATAAGGAATGTATTTTTAACTTTTCTACCCATGTTCAGTCCCTAGCGGGACTGTAAGACGCATTGATTTTCAGATTTTATATCTACAATCCTCTCTAAATTGAGACAGATTGAGGCATTTTATTATTTGACCTATACACGTTTTCTATTTGAAGACTATGTCCCGTTAGGGACATAACATGGGGAGAAGAGAATGGAGGGCAAGACTATTGGTATGCCGTCAGGTAAGCAATATAATAACCTGCGAACTCTGTGTCACTGAGGTGAAAATCATATCCATCATTGCACAATCACATCCGGATCACCATTATCATCACGTTTTCGATTCCGATCCTGAAACAGGCGAATCAGGTTGGAAACCCCATAAAGTAGCATGAAAGCCGCGATAAAGTAGGCAACAGAATCGGGATTCATCAGAATCAGAATAGCAATAATCATGGTAAGAAAGCCCATAATGGCGAATTGAAAAGCCATCACCATCATCAACCCAAAAAATCCCAGGAATATGGCGAATGTATAAGGGATCAGTTCCGGGAAGATGAAAATCATAACACCGGCTAAAATAGGAAACCCGGAAATGAACGCGGGAACCCGGGCATACATAAACATCAATCCGAGGGCAATCAGATATCCACCGGCAATCAGATACAGAAAGTTAGCGTACATGAGAACAAGCGCACCGGTAACAAGGGCCAGCAGAGCAGTTAAAATCTGCCGTTCTCTCGATTTTTGCGGTGTGGATGAAATTTGAAAATGAAATTGCATGGGTTTTGTGTTTTTTTGAAATCCTTCAGTTCGTGTCAGGTGATCGACGTCAGAGTACTCGTGGCACGACTCAAAGGCGTGCCACGTGTGGTTTTAAGCATTAAACTATTTTTTGAAAAACCTTATCAGGTATAGAATTAAGAGTTAAAGTTTTTAATTCATTTAATTTAGTCGGTAGACACAGTATTTCAGTCGCTAGATGTACATTACAAAGTGAACCATTTCTTATACCAATATAATCAGGATAAGAGGAATACCTCCACTCTTCAATATTTAATATTTAAACTGATTTGCTAATTGTCAGTGCTAAAATGTTTTATTAAACAAAGAGGGCTTTGCAATATCATTAAGTGCGCATATCGGTTTTAAAACAAGATTCTTTACTGCGTTCATAATGACAGGCCTAGTTCTGCAAAGCCTTAACAAAGTATGTAGCATTGCAGCAATAACTTCAAGCTCCAGTTTTTATCAAAACGTGCTGATTTTTCCATTAGCAATGCAAGGCTGTAAGCCTCTGCCAACTCAGCCTGGGACACCGTCCCAGGTTATGAACGCCATCCAATACCAAAAAGGCTGAAAGCCTGTAAGAGAATGGCTCCTTTACCCGAAAAAACTGTAAGTAATTTCACAATTTCGGTTCATACAAGTACAGAGATATGAAACATGTATTCGATATAAAACACTGGTATGAGCCAATCCCTCTCTAAACTTTACATTCACCTGATCTTTTCAACAAAGGGCCGACAACCGTTGATCCCTAGAGGAACCCAATCCGATTTACATTCATATATGGCAGGTATATTCATAAGGAATGAAAGCCCCGCAATCATCATCAATTCCGTTCCTGATCATCTTCATGTTTTATTTCGATTATCTAAAAATATGGCTTTGGCCGGGGTTGTAGAACAAGTAAAGAAAAGCACTTCAAAATGGATGAAGGAACGAACAGGAAGTTCTTCATTTTTTTGGCAGAGAGGATACGGAGCTTTTTCGGTCAGCAGTTCGAAAGTTGATTTAGTAGCTCGTTATATAGCCCGGCAGGAAGAACACCATAAGCACATGGGTTATCGGGAAGAAATTGAGAGATTTATGAAAGAGTATGATGTGATAGAATATAATACGGACTATTTCTGGAATTAGGATTCTGCAATGATCTTCTGCCTGTCGCAGGCTTTCAGCCTGCTATCTGATTTGGTTGGATCCGTTGACCCGGGACGATGCCCCGGGCTGAGATATTTCAGGCTTTTCAGCCTTTTGATTCATACCACAAATCGATTTAGTTGTATTTAAACCAAAAGAATCAAATACCCGTCTGACCGCTCCAAGTGGTCAAACAGGTTAGTGCAAAAACTGAGGCTGAATTATCCGTCTGACCTCGTTGAGCGGTCTGACGGAGTGTTCTTTATCTATTCATAACCTCTTCAATATTCTTGACCTCCTTCGGTACATCAGTCATGTTTTCATAACCTTCTTCGGTAATGATGAGATTGTCTTCAATACGGACTCCGCCAAAATTCATTAACGAGTTGACTCGCTCTTCATTGAGATATTTGGACTGGTCCGGGCTTTCCAACGCCGGTTTTAGCAGGGCGGGGATAAAGTAAATTCCCGGTTCGATGGTAATGACCATACCCGGCATCAGCTCGCGGCGTACACGTAAAAATTTGATTCCGGGACGATCAATCCGTTCAACACCTTTAGGATAACCGCCTACATCGTGCGTGTCGAGGCCGAGGAAGTGTCCCAGGCCGTGAGGGAAAAAGAGTGCAAAGATATTGTCCTCCATCATCTGATCAATATCACCCTTCAGAACTCCAATCTCTTTAAGTCCGTGCAGGATGATTCGGCAAGCTCCCAGGTGCAGCTCTTCCATCTTCACACCCGGTTTTACATTTTCAATACATTTATTCAGTGCGTCCAGTACAATCTGGTAGATTGCAGCCTGATCACCGGAGAATCGACCGTTGGCGGGATAGGTACGGGTTACATCCGATGCATATCCATCTTTTTCGTAGCCGGCATCGATCAGATAAAGATCACCGTCATTAACTTTATCCCGGTTTTCAACATAATGCAGAATTGCGCTGTTGGTACCGCCTGCGTGGATGCCCGTATAGGCCGGCTGAAGCAGACCGTTTGTTGTTTGATGGTAATCAAAAATGGCCTTCATTTCATACTCGTGCATTCCCGGTTTCAGCGCTTTCATCGCCTCCAGGTGAGCAATATTGTTTACACGAGCCGCTTCCCTCATGAGATCCAGTTCATGATCCGTTTTGATACACCGGCAATAGGTGAGTGCATCCTGAAGAGTTTCGGTCTCCACATTAAAGTCACGATTTAAGTCTTCAATAAACTCAGCCTGCTCTTCATCCAGACAGTAAATGGCAGACGGAGTTAATTTTTTTAAAATGGATAGAATGTCATTAGCGCGGTGCAGATGGTCCGGAGCATAATCCTGCTGAATCTGCTCATTGCTCTTGATCATACCATGCCACACAGCAAACTGGGCGTCACGTTCCGGAGCAAAGAGATGGTAATCGCCCGACTTTATATCCAGTACCGCATGATATTCCGGTTCGTTTACTCCGGTCAGATACCAGAAATTACTCTCCTGGCGGAAAGGAAATTCAAAATCAGTACCGTATCGATACATGATGTCGGCGCCTTTTAAATAGATTACACCATCTTGATTTTCTTCAAAGAGGGAAAGCAGTTTTTCGCGATGCAGTTTTGTAGACATGTCAGTAGTTCTAATTCAGTTTTCTTGGTGAAGTTTTTTTATATAGAGGCGTTGAAAAACCTTCAAATTCCTTCTGGATGACAAAAATATCAACCTGGTCGGAAAAAAGATTCTTTAGTGTTTAAAATGTTTTGATTGAGATACTCCTCCCAAAATCAGGACAACTTAGTCAGTTTTTCAAGACCTCCAATCAAACTCAATTTACTGTTTCGGCAGATCAATCAAAAAATCTCATCAGGTAAACCGGGAGTTGTTCAATGGTTTTTGGGCTGAACCCATGCTGAAACAAGGGGAGAGTTTTGTGGGCAGCAAACGTAGACTGGTTTCCTTCAGTCAGAAGTGATCCGGACTCCTCATGTTGATGGGCCAGCTTGTTCAGATTAATGGTTAATAGAGACCTGTTTTGTCCCTTCTCGTTCAGAATCGCGACCAGAAAAGATGAATGGTTTGGAGCTCCTGCAAATGAGATGGCTAATTTTTTGCGGTTATCAATAACCGGTATTCGATAATACTGCTGAATGCCTATCGGTATGGGTGAAGCTGGAAAATTAAGATACTGAGCCGGCCAATCGATGGATTGACTCCAAAAATGGATAATGGATTGACTTAGTGTATCGGAGTGCTGTTCAGGAAAATTCGGGGAACAAAACCCCCGATCACTCCACCATTGGAGATCCTTTTTAAGATCTGAAAAAGAAGCTGTCTTGTTGAATGGGATGGTTAATCCGGAGTCCATATCCAGAGCGGAAACCCTACCTTCATTAACACGAAACCAGAAATCGGTAAGTCCATTGGTGAGGCAGATAAAGGGTGCACCAACCTGAGTATTATAACGGGCAGCCTGTTCGGCTACAGATTGGCTGAGCCTTACGGATTCGGCTTTGCACTCAATTAAAACCTCCGGCTTCATTTCTTTGTTGTATAGAATTAAGTCTGCACGCAGGGAATTCTTCTCCTGCCACAGCTGAACCGGTGCTTCAAATCCAATACGGGATTTGGGCCAATCCGTTTGATGAATTAGAAACTCTACCCACTTAAGGCGTACTCGCTCTTCCGGGCGGTTTTTGAAACGCTTTTTCAGGACAGGGTTGAAAAGTGCCGGGTTGGTTCCATCAAATACAATTCGTGGAAAGTGGTTGCTTGCAATGCTCTTCATGGGCTGAAAATAAGAAAGATTAATTCACAACAGAAGAAGGGTTTGAAATAGCTGTCAAGTCATCCTGCTGTGTCCCTACTCTATTTCGGGGAATGAAGTGAAGGATCTCCCCTTACAAAGCCTTTCGGTATCAAATTCATCATGCGTTGAGGGGCTATAGTACATCGGTTTAATCGGGAGTGTTTAAAAAGATTGAATTTAGACTGCTTTTAAAATGAATAATTATTTTAAAAGCGCTTTCAAATGGATTTGTTCGTTGATTTTAGCGGAAAATAATGCTATCTGTAGAGACAAATCTAAATCTAATAGATAGATTTCATTGTGGTGTGGTTAGGTAAAGTGACAGCTTATCAATCTATTTATAAAAATAGCTCAATCCTTAACCTGGCGATACCGAACACTTAATATTAATCAATACATAGAGGCTTATATGCTAAAAAGGATACTTTCTATTATTGGCTCGGCTCTGTTTGTAGCTGTTTTCAGCTCATCAGCCGTAGCACAATATACAGTCGAAGGTACGGTATCTGATCAATCTGACGGAGCTCCACTACCCGGAGCAACGGTTGTTTTGGTCGATACGGATTACGGCGTAGCAACAGATGCTGACGGATATTTTGAATTGACAGACGTACCGGAAGGAACATACCAACTGCGTGTTACTTACGTAGGTTATGTCCCTTTAACCCGAAACATAGATGTAAACCAGGATCTGAATCTGGATCTTTCACTCTCCATGGACGCTCAGAGTCTGCAGGAAGTGGTGGTAACCGGTTACGGATCTGTTGTACGTGAGGAGATGACCGGTAATATTACCAGTATTTCCGCTCGTGAAATTGAAGAAATTCCTGTAAACAGTTTTGAATCAGCACTTCAGGGGCAGGCTTCCGGTGTATTTATTCAGCGAGGAACAGGTAAGCTGGGTCAAGGAATTAATATTCGCGTTCGCGGTACATCCTCTGTATCTGCCAGCAGTCAGCCATTATATGTAATTGACGGTATTCCGGTAACTGCAGAAAGTCAATCAACCACGGCAGACACAAACCCGCTGGCTGATATCAATCCGGATGATATTGAATCCATTGATATCCTAAAGGATGCAGCTGCCGCAGCCATTTACGGATCTCGTGCTGCAAACGGTGTTGTTCTGGTTACAACAAAACGTGGAAAAGCCGGTGCTACTCAGGTAAATGTTAGTTTAGAACGTGGAGTCAGTTCTCCAACCAATAAAGTTGAATGGTTAAATGCCGATGAATACATTGAGTTTTTTACTGAAGCGGCAGAACGCTCTCCTTTTGGTGACCTTTCAGGTCCAGGTTATTTGGAGCCGGTATGGTTCGACGATTTTGCTCAGGGAACAGACTGGAGAAACCGGGAAGTAGATACAAACTGGCAGGATGAGGCTTTTCAGGATGCACACAATACTGATTTCAATATGCAGGTAAGTGGAGGTACGGAGTCAACCCGATTCTTTATTTCCGGTGGAGTCAGTGACCAAGTAGGTATTACCCGAGGTGATGAGTTCAACCGAATGAATGCACGCTTGAACGTGGACCATACTGCGTCAGACAGGTTAACCGTAGGTATGAACCTTGGTGTTACGAGAACGGAAAATATTCGGATTTCGAATGACAACGCGTTTTCAACACCGCTACAGGCGGTTGCGCAACCTCCAATTTCACCCGCCTATACGCCGCAGTTTGATAATGGCAATTTGGCTGGATTTTCTGATGACCCCAATGAAGAAACTCTTTACTATAATTTCCTGCGTCATGTACGTGGTGTAGATAATAATCAGACTATATTCAGAAACGTAGGTAATCTCTATGCTGATTATACTATTCTCCCTAATCTTCAATTCAGAAGTGAGCTGGGACTGGATTTGATGTTCCAGAATGAAGATTACTATGCCGATAGAACTACCAACGCAGGTGAGAATACAGCTGGTTATGGTGATTCACGAATTGTTAACATTGTGAATTATACGACAAATAATTACTTGACTTGGGACACGCAATTTGCAGAAGATCACAAGTTGACGGCCGTGGCCGGGATGAGTTATCAAAGCTCAGATCGCTATCTGACCTTTGTATCCGGGACGAACTATCCAACTGATAGTTTCACGAAGATAGCCAGTGCTGCTGATATTACCGGAGGTTCATCTTCACTTACTGTGTTTAGATTCCTGTCTTATTTCTCAAGAACAAACTACACATTTAAAGATCGCTATTTGCTGTCGGCAAGTGCGCGTGTAGACGGTTCTTCGCGATTCGGTGAAAATGAGCGTTATGGTTTCTTCCCATCACTCTCTGCAGGTTGGATTGTGAGTCGAGAGGAGTTCATGAGTGATGTAGACTTTCTTAGCTTTCTGAAACTTCGTGCAAGCTATGGTCTAACCGGGAATGCAAACGTAGGTAACTTTCCATCCAGAGGGTTGTTTTCAGCCACCGGTTATTCCGGTACTTCAGGTATGGTGCCTAGTCAACTACCTAATCCTGATTTAAAGTGGGAACAAACAGCACAGTATAACTTTGGACTGGATTTTGAATTGGTAGGTGACCGAATTAGTGGTGAAATTGACTACTACATTAAGAAGACCGATGATCTTCTTCTGAATGTGAATGTACCTTCAACTTCCGGTTTTACATCACAACTAAGGAATGTTGGAGAACTGGAGAATAAAGGGTTTGAGTTTGTAGTCAATACACATAACCTGGTTGGTGAATTTCAGTGGACATCAAACTTTAACATTGCTTTTAATGAGAACAAGATTACTGATCTTGGAGGCCAGATTATTACGGGGGGTTTCCTGAACAGAGCTGTTGAGGGTGAACCGATTGCCGTAATGTGGGGTAAAGAGTATGCGGGTGTAGATCCCGATAACGGAGATGCCCTATACTATCTCCACAGTGATGATGGAAAAGATTACGACGCGGGAACAACTAATAGTTATTCTGAAGCAAATGATGTAGTGATTGGTGATCCAAATCCGGACTTTGTCGGTGGATTGGGTAACCGATTCAGCTACAAGAACTTCGATTTGAATGTTCTTCTGCAGTTTGTTTATGGAAACGATATTTACAATGGCGGTGGCCGATACCAGTCTGCTAACGGCGATTTCTTTGATAACCAAACAAAGGACCAGCTGAACAGATGGCAAGAGCCGGGTGATATTACAGATGTGCCTGAGGCGAGACTCTTTGGTGGAAATGGGTCAAATCCATCTTCAAGATATATTCATGATGCTTCGTACCTGAGGCTTAAGAATGTAGTTCTGGGTTATACGCTGCCACAGAGCGCATTGGATAGAATGGGACTCCGAAGAGTTCGTTTATATGTCTCGGGTGTAAATCTGTTAACTTTTACAGATTACCCTGGGTGGGATCCTGAAGTAAACACTGACCTTTATAGTCAGTCAAATAACCTGAATATTGGTAATGAATTTTATTCAGTACCTCAGGCCCGCACCATCTCATTCGGTGTTAACATTGGCTTTTAATCGTGATTAGTCATTGTAAATCCAAAAGTTTTAATTGTACAATTATGAATAAACTAAAAATCTATATAAGTGCATTAGCAGTAGCCTTGATACTGTTTCAAGGTTGCGATGGTCTGCTGGACGTTGACCCTCAACAGTCAGTTGACTCAGAAGATGCGATTACTACAGCGGAAGATGTTAATTCTGTACTTGTTGGAGCCTATGACGCGCTTGGCGATGGCGATCTCTATGGAGGTTGGATTCAAATGACAGGTGATTTATTGGCTTCTGAAGGTAATATGTCTTTCATTGGGACTTTCTTTGGACCAAGAGAAATCGCAAACAAGAATCAGCTGTATGATAATGGACAGTTGACCTCAACATGGGTTGATGCATACAATACAATCAACATAACCAATAATGTTTTGGCCAATCTAGAACTTCTTGATGAATTTGATGCACCAAGAGTTGAAGGAGAAGCTAAACTAATTCGCGGTTTGATGTACTTTGAGTTGGTTAGGTTATTTGCAGCTACCTATGAAGCTGGTCAGGTAAATGATCAGGCCGGTGTTCCAATAATTTTGGAGCCAACCGGTTTAATTACAGATGAGGATAACACACCAAGATCTTCTGTTGAAGATGTTTACACCTTGATTCTGAATGACTTAAACGATGCAAAAAATTTGTTATCGATTTCGAATCCCGAAGAGTCATATTATGGCAACTCATTGGTAGCTAGCGCTGTGCTTTCCAGAGTATACCTGCAACAAGGCGAATATGAAGATGCACGAGATGAAGCGAATCGTGTAATCGAAGAAGGTAACTACTCTCTGGCTCGCAGCTCTGAAATTGGTGGCAGTGATTTTGCAGCGGCCTTCAACAATGAGAGTAATACGCCTGAAGATATTTTTGCAATGCAGAATACTAATCAGGACGGAACTAATAGCTTCATAACTTTTTATGCTGAAGATAGCAGGGGAGATATTGTAATAAGTGAAGGTCATTTGGACGAGTACGAAGCCAATGATGATCGGCTGAATCTATTTTACAGTGTTGGTAGTGATGTATTCACTGGAAAGTGGGACGAAGAACCAGATAGTGAGATTAATTCTGCCAACAATGTAAACTTGATAAGATTGGCTGAAATGTATCTAACCCGTGCCGAAGGAAACTTCCGGTTGGGTGAAGATGTCGGTGATACTCCACTTAATGACATCAATATCATTCGCGACAGAGTGAACCTGGATCCATTGCTTATTGGCGAGTTGGATTTGGATGCAATTCTTCTCGAAAGAAAGTTTGAGTTAATGTTCGAAGGCAATCTTTTACATGATCTTAAAAGAACACAACGAGATGTTGGTTCCAGAACATATGATGATCCTAAGTTAGTATTACCAATTCCAAGACGTGATATTGACGTAAATTCAAATTTATGTCAAAACCCAACGTACACGGGGCCTCAATGCTAATTTGAGATTTCTATTATTTAAAAGCACCGGAGCCTTTGGTTTCGGTGCTTTTTTTATGACAACGAATAAAACGTCAGATATGAAAAAACATCTATTACTTATTGGAATCATTTCGGCAGCTTTAATTAGCTTTTCATGTACTGAAGGAGAAGATTCAAATGAAAACAGTCCAGAAGGCTCTCTACTCGTCATCGGTGGTGGAAGCCGGCCGGACGTGATGCTTGATCGGATCATCGCAGAAACGGAACTTGAGAATCCGGAAAATTACGCGATTGTTTTAACCATGTCAGGTTTTGACCCCGATACATCCGGCTACTACGGCGAGCGACAGTTTAGGGAGAAGGACATTGAGAATATTCGCTTCTACGATTTTGAGCGTCGACATGAATTTTCAGAGTCAGCTTCTGATTCTCTCGAAAATGCATCCTTAATTTATATTACAGGCGGTTCCCAGTCTCGTTTTATGGAAGCGGTAGAGTCTGTCCCCGAAATTGCAGGCTCCATCGAAAACGCATACATGAACGGAGCGATGATTGCAGGAACCAGCGCCGGCGCGGCCATTATGAGCCGAATTATGATCACCGGAGATCAGGCCAACTATCCGGACTACACCTCAACGTTTTACCATCTGGAGAAGGATAACATGGTAACAGATGAAGGACTTGGTTTAATCGAGGGAGTGATTGTGGATCAGCACTTTGTAGAGCGTGCCAGAAACAACCGGCTGCTAACGGCCGTGATGGAGTACCCGGATCATGTTGGGATTGGTATCAGCGAATCCACGGCCATATTGGTGAAGGGAAACCAAGCTGAAGTGGTAGGGAATTCGCAGGTTCTGGTATATCAAAATCGATCGGGTGAGGCGAAAGTTGAAAATGGAAAGACAGGTGCCCGGAGTATTCAGCTCGATATCTACCTGCCCGGGGAAATGTTTGATATAGATTAATGGAAATGAGAATGTGAGGTTGAAAAATCCCCCTTTGAAGGGGGTATGGGGGATGATTAGATGTGAATATTCTATAAGAAGGCTTTGCAAAACCTTATATGTCATCCTGCTGTGGCCCGACTGTTTTACGGGGAACGGCAGTGGAAGATCTACCCATACTAACGGTTTACATCAGTAGACCCTTCGACAAGCTCAGGGTGACGAAATAGTCATCCTGAGTGGTAGCGAAGGATCTCCTAATTCGTAGGTACAGACTGGAGATTCTTCGGCGGGCCCATCTTCCGATTTCCGAATGCTTTTGGGAACTAGCAGGCCTGTCTGCAGAAGCTTTAGCGCAGGCGGGCTCAGAAGGACACCTTTTCGCTATTTTTGCAAAGCCTTCTCAATTATATTGAAATAAGAATTAACCGGAAATGTTCATCCGTTTTTATATTTTCTGATAGAAAATCTTAAGTCCAACAAATCTATATATGTATAAATACTTCCTGATTGTTCTGTTTTTTGTTAGCGCGTGCTCATCTCCAAAATCCATTGATCAGCTTAAGGCCGATATTGAAAATCATATTTCAGAAGAAGAGGGCACATTTGCCATTTGGTTTCAGCATTTGCAGGAGCCGGATCGATTCTTTGCCATCAATGAGGATACACTGTTCCACGCAGCCAGCACGATGAAAACCCCGGTAATGATCGAACTGTTTCGACGGGCTGAAGCCGGTGAGTTTGATCTGTCCGATTCCATCGAGATTGAAAATAAGTTCTACAGTATTGTGGATGGATCAGAATTTCAGCTAACACTGGATCCTGACGGAGATGATCCATTTGAGCGCCGCGTTGGCGAGATGGCCACTCTTTATGACTTGAATCACGCGATGATCACCTACAGCAGCAATTTAACCACAAACCTTTTGATTCGCCTTGTGGGTGCCGAAGAGACAACAGAAACCATGCGTGACCTGGGGGCAGAAAGTATACAGGTTCTGCGTGGCGTGGAGGATCTGAAAGCCTTTGATCAAGGGCTCAGTAACCGTACAACGGCAAAAGATCTCGGGATCATTTATGAGCATATCGCCAACGGAACGGCGGTGAGTCCGGAAATGGACAGTGTGATGGTGGAAGTATTAAAAGATCAATATTACCAGGATGTGCTGCCTGAATATCTGCCCGATGACGTGGTTGCAGCAAATAAAACCGGGTTTATTACAGGTGTGCGTCACGATTCGGGGATATTTTATCTGCCAGACGGACAATCGTATATTCTGATTTTTCTCTCCAAAAACCTGCCCGATGAAGATCGTGGGAGAGATGTGGGTCGCGAAATTTCAAAGAAAATTTACGATTGGCTGACCATCGCTGATGATTAACCTGAGCTTAATATAATTGCGTTGATGTATCGATAAATTCCGGTACATCAAATTGTCACACAAAATATAATCACAACTGCGGTTCACTCCTGAAACTGAAAGAATGCAATTCTCAGAATCAATCCTAGCCTCCTCACCGTTTGGTTTTGCATACCATAAGGTTGTGCTGAATGAAAAAAATCGTCCGGTAGACTACACCTTTTTAAAAGTCAATGAAGCGTTTGAAAAACTGACCGGATTAAAAGGAAAGGAGATCATTGGTAAATCGGCCAAAGAAGTGCTTCCAGGAATTGATGACGGTTCGGAAGACTGGATCGGAACATTTGGTGATATTGCATTAAAAGGCAAAAGTGATGTGATAGAGCAATACTCAAAACCGCTGGATCGATGGTTTCAGGTCCAGGTTTGGTCGGATGAAACAGGGTATTTTGCTACACTCTTTGTGGATATAACCGAGAAAACGAGGGCCCGGAAGCAGATCAAATCGAAAGAGAAGGAGTATCACGAAATATTTTCGAATATCGCACAAAGTATTTTTGTGATTGATATTACGCCTGATGAGAGATTCATCATAAAGGATTTTAATGACACTCAGCTTACCTATTTGAATATGAAAAGGGAAGATGTTCAGGGAAAGTTTATCGATGAGGTTTTCCCGAAGGAGGTGGCAGATAACATCATTTCCAATTATCAGAATTGTTTAGCTGCAGGTGCTGAAATATCGTATGAAGAAGATGTTTCGATGCCCGGCCGGGGACGGAGACACTATCTTACAACCATCTCACCCATTCGGAACGAATCGGATAGAATTTACAGGTTTGTGGGTATCTCTGTTGAGATTACGGAACGTAAAGGAGCAGAAGAAGCCCTGAACCAGGAACGAGAATTTAACAATGCTATTCTTACTTCTGCCGCTGATGGAATTGTAGCCTGCGATGCAAATGGTAAGCTGGTTCTGTTTAATGATAAAGCAAGGGAGTGGCACGGTGTAGATTTGATGAAGATTCCTGTAGAGGAGGCTGTTCATCACTACGACCTCTGCCACCTGGATGGAGAGACTCCTCTGAAACCATCTGAAATTCCGTTAATGCGAGCTTTTAATGGAGAGGCAGTTTTAAATGCGGGAATGTCAATTGTACCCAAAGGGAAACCGGCCCGATATATTTTAGCCAGCGGGAGCCCGATTATTGACGAGAGAGGAGGCAAGCTGGGTGCAGTAATTATGATGAAAGATATTACCGAACGGATAAAGGTAGAACGGAAGCTTCAGGAAAATGAGGAGAGATTGGAGGCCACATTACACTCTATTGGTGATGGTGTGATCTCCTGTAATAAAGAAGGAAGCATTCTGAATATCAATAGAGTGGCAGAAAAACTTACAGGCTGGACCGAGAACGATGCCATAGGTGAACCTATAGATAAGGTGTTTGATATTATTAATGCTCACACGCGTGAAAAGAGCGAGAATCCTGTGAAGCGGGCGTTGAAAGAAGGCCGGATAGTAGGTCTGGCAAATCATACCATTTTGATTTCCAAAGACGGAGTCGAATTTCAGATTGCGGATAGTTGTGCCCCCATTCGGGATGCAGAAAGAAATATCATTGGTTGTGTATTGGTATTTAGAGACGTAACCGACGAGTACAGGCAGCGGGAAGCGTTGCGCGCCAGCGAAGAGCGGTTTCGGTCATTGACCTACAATATTCCGGGCGTCATCTATTTGTGCAATAATGATGAGCGATTTACGATGAACTTTATCAGTGATCAGGTTGAGGAACTGACCGGTTATCCGGCGCAGGACTTTTTGAAAGACAGGATCAGTTTTATAGATCTCTATCATCCTGATGATATTGATTGGATTCAGGATGAAATTAACCAAGCGGTAAATAATCGTGAGTCGTTTCAGCTGAATTATAGAATATTGCATAGAAACGGAAGCTGGAGATGGATTTTAGAACACGGAACCGGTATTTACAGTGAAGATGATGAGCTGCAATATCTCGAGGGATATCTGACCGATATTACCGAACGTAAAGAGGCAGAGGAATTGGTACATAAAGCATCTCAGCAGCTGGAGTTTCATATAGAAAATTCACCTCTTGCCGTGATTGTATCGGACGAAAACTTTGAAGTGGTGCAGTGGTCGAAGAGTGCAGAAGAGCTGTTTGGGTGGACCGAAGAAGAAGTGCTTGAAAAAAGAAGAGAGGAGTGGGCTTTTACTCACAAAGATGATATTGAGTCGGTTAACCAAAAAATTGATGAACTGCTTCAAGGACGAAAGTCCAGTAATGTGAGCCGTAATAGAAATTACACGAAAGAAGGAAAACTGCTTAACTGCGAGTGGTACAACTCTGTAATGTTTGATAAAAACGGGAAGATTATCTCAATTTTTTCTCTTGTCCATGATGTCTCTGACCGGGAGGAGAAGGAGAGGGCTATTAAAGAATCCCTTGCCGAAAAGGAGATTATGCTTTCTGAGATTCATCACAGGGTGAAGAATAATCTGGCCGTTGTATCCGGGCTGATGCAGCTTCAGGCTTTAGGAACAGATGATGATAAACTACAGGCTGAACTGTACGACAGTGTGAACCGAATTAAAACGATGGCTTCTGTTCACGAGCTACTTTATCAATCGGATAGCTACTCCAGGCTCGACTTCAGGGATACAATCTTACAACTGGTAAACAATATTTCGGAGACGCTTCAGGCATCCACGGAAGTTGACATTGATATTCAGTGTGAAGATATCAAGCTCAATATTAATAAAGCCATTCCGGCTTCCCTGATTGTGAATGAGGTGGTTACAAACGCCTACAAGCATGCATTTGTGAATCGGGAAAAGGGCAGACTGACATTTAAAATAACCGATACAGAAGGAACGGTGAGTATAATCATTGCCGATGACGGGGTGGGTATCGAGTCCGGCCGCATAAAAAAATTCGAGTCACTGGGTATGCATCTTATTCAGGAGTTAACCAACCAGGTGAACGGTACATTCGAATATGTAAATGTTAATCCCGGGACGGAATTCAGGTTAAAATTTCCGAAGTAACAGAAAAATCTCTGTTAAATCACTTGAAACGCATCTTTTTTTAAATTCATTGTATTAGTAGAAGATTCAATAAAACAATGATTTATTATGTCTAAGCAAAAAGCACCGGTCAATAATACATATCTAAGCGAAGAAGAACTCTCTCACTTCAAAGAGAAACTTCATCAGGAAAAGAGAGAAGCTGAATCCATGATTGACGATTTGAAGAGCAATCTGGATTCCCTGAACGATTCCGCAGATGATGTGCAATCTTCACAGGATCACCATCAGGGTGATTTGGGGACAAAAGAGAATCGAAAAGCAACGATTTTGAAGAAGATTGAAAAACAGACGGAAAAGTTGGATCAAATAACTGTAGCCCTGGACCGAATTGAAACCGGGAATTATGGAATTTGTGTTGATACCGGAGAGCAGATTCAGAAAGAGCGTCTTGAGGCTATTCCCTATGCCATAAGAAGCGTTGTGGCGAAGGATTAATTCTCTTTTCCGGCACTTTTAGCACACCGAAATCCAATGGTGTGATCTTGAAGTTCAGCTAAAACTCCAACTCTCCAATAGGTTCTGAGTACATTGTCCTCTTGATTAAAACTACCGCCGCGGATAGCTCTCATGGCGCGTTCTTCAAGCGGGTAGTACTCAATAGAGTCGGGATCGGTTTTATAAAAGGGATAGTAGTCGCCTACATACTCGGCCACGTTACCACTCATATCGTAAAGTCCAAGTCCGTTGGGCTTTTTGGTGCCCACTAAAAATGAGTAGCCGCCGCTGTTGTTTTTGTGTCGGGCAAAATGATCAAGGCTGTCTGGGTCTGAGGTGCCGGCGTAGATTTCATGTTTACCACCCGATCGGGCCGCATATTCCCATTCCTGTTCTGTTGGCAGCCGATACCCGTAGGCGTTGCAGAATGCTTGTGCGTCGTACCAGTTTACATAGATTACGGCCCTATTCCCCCGGCCACGGCCATCATCCCGGGAAAGTTCCCTTTTTGTTGCCTCCGCATAAGCATCATATTGACGGTAGGTAACCTCGTAAGTGCCGATGTAATAATCCGGTAGGGTTACTTCATGAAGAGGGAGGGAATCGTCGTTTTCTTCTTCAATAACATCCCCCATGATAAATGTGCCGCCTTCAATTCGAGTCATTTCCAAAGGTTCCAGCTGGGATTGCAGTGAGGGCCTGAAGAGGGCACAGCCGGTCATTAAGAGGAGTAAAAATGCAGAGATATATTTCATTGTACTAAAAGTTTAGTAGAATATAAATCAGCAAGAAGTAAACTCCAAAACAGATTCAATTTCTTTGCAGATAGAGAGGCATTACGTACATTCAGGAAAATTCAATCATACAAAAAGAGACGACTTATGAAAGTTACCATAGCAGATAAATTACCTGAAGAAGCAATCGACCAGTTAAAGCAGCTGGGATTGGATGTGGATAATAATCCCGGTTTAAAAGAGAAGGATCTGGCTTCGGGATTAAAAGATTCGCAAATACTTATTGTAAGATCAACGGTTGTGAACAAAGAATGTATTGATCACAGCCCAAAGCTGAGTTTGATTATCCGTGCCGGTGCCGGAGTGAATAATATTGATATAGAAGCGGCCAGCGGGAAGGGGATTTATGTTGCAAATTGCCCGGGTAAAAATGCAATAGCTGTAGCAGAACTTACCCTGGGATTAATTCTATCATTAGATAGATTTATCCCCCAGAATGTATCTGATTTCAATGCAGGAAAATGGAATAAGGCTGCCTACTCTAAAGCCGATGGATTATACGGTAAAACCATTGGGATCATTGGAACCGGAATGATTGGCCAGGAAGTGATAAAAAGGGCGCAGGGATTTGGATTAAACGTAATTGCATGGTCACGTTCGCTTACTTCTGAAATGGCTGATGAGATGGAAATTGAGCGAGCGGGTTCAATCCAGGAAGTAGCCGAAGCATCAGATATATTAAGTGTGCACCTGGCAATGAATGCCCAAACCAAGGGGATCATTTCAAAAGAAATACTGTCTTCATTAAAAGATGGTGCAATGTTTATCAATACGTCACGAGACGGAGTGGTAGATGAGGAAGCTCTTTATGATGAAGTTAAAAACGGAAGACTCAAAGCCGGCCTGGACGTGTTTAGTGATGAACCGGAATTTAAAGAGGGTGAGTTTGAAAGTCGTTTTCAGGGATTGGATAATGTGTGTATCACCCATCACATTGGTGCGAGTACGAATCAGGCTCAAATGGCAGTAGCAGATGATGCGGTTGATATTGTCCGCGGCTATATCAAAGAGGGAAAAGTGCGGAATTGGTTAAACCGCTGCGAGCATACCGAATCTCCATGGCAGCTGGTTGTTCGACATTACGACAAGCCGGGTGTTATTGCGAATGTAATGAATGAACTCAAGGAGGCAAATATCAACGCTCAGGAACTCGAAAATGTAATCTTTGATCGGAAACTGGCTGCGTGCTGTACAATTCAACTGGATGCCGAGCCATCCGAAAAAGTCCTTAACAACATTTGCACCCGTCAGGATGAAGTAATAAGTGCAACGCTGGTGCCGAGGAGTTGATAAGTGATTTGAATTATCCGTCAGACCGCATAGAGCGGTCTGACAGTGGTTTCCACTCTTGAGAGGGGATTAAGGGGTGTGTATAACTTGTAAGGGAAATGATGATTTTGTGTCATATGACTACTATGAGACGACCAATCATTCCATACAATCCAAAATTTAAGGAGAGAGCGAGATTTCTCAGAAATAATTCAACTAAAAGTGAAAGGTTACTATGGAAATATCTGAAAGGGAAACAGATGTTAGGATTTGATTTCCACCGCCAAAGACCTGTCGATCAATACATTATTGACTTCTTTTGCCAAGAACTATACCTGGGAATTGAACTTGATGGGTATACGCATCACTTTGTTGAAACAGCGAAGAAAGATGTCCAACGAGAAAAGAGGCTCAGTAAATTTGGCGTGAAAATAATTCGATTTTGGGATGATGAAGTTTTTAAAGATTTAGATAATGTACTTAGAGTGATTAAGCATACAGTCGAAGAGAGAAAATCAGAATTAAGTCTCAATTAAAAGATCGAATTAAACACACCCCTAAATCCCCTCCGCCGGTAGGCGGACAAGTTCTCGAGAGGGGACTTTATTTTACAACCATGGACTCTGCTGAGTAGCCGTTGCAATTTTAGCCGCATCGATGGCAATCACAAGCTCTTCATTTGTTGGGATAACATAGATATCAGTTTTAGAACTATCAGTGCTGATTTTTTGAACTTTGCCTCGCTTAACATTATTGTTTTTGTCGGCATCAATTTCAATTCCCAGGTAGTCTAATCCTTCAATGGACTGCTTACGAATTTCGGCGGAGTTCTCACCAATTCCGGCAGTGAATATGATGGAATCACAGCCATTGAGTGTTGCGATGTATGATCCGATGTATTGCTTCACTTTATGGCAAAAAACATCAACGGCCTGCTGGCAACGGCGATCACCGTTATGGGCTTCATTCAGCAGGTCGCGCATGTCACTGGCATAACCGCTAAGTCCAAGGAGTCCGCTGTGTCTGTTGAGCAATGCGTGCAGATTGTTGAGTGTAATCTCCTCTTTCTCCATAATGTAGAACAATATGGAAGGATCCAGATCTCCGCTGCGTGTTCCCATCACCAAACCGGAAAGCGGGGTAAAACCCATTGAAGTTTCCACAGATTTGCCTCCATCAATAGCTGCGATGGATGCGCCGTTACCCAAATGGCAGGTAATCACTTTGGTATCTTCAACGGGCTTTTCGGTCAACTTATAATATTGGCGGCTAACGTAATAGTGTGAGGTTCCATGAAAACCGTACTTCCGGATTTTATACCGTCGATAGAGTCGGTTGGGAATACCATACAGATAAGCCTTGGCCGGTAGTGAGTGATGAAATGCCGTATCAAAAACGGCAACATGGGGAATGGTTGGCAGATGTTTTTTAGCAGCCTGAATCCCTTTCAGATTGTTGGGATTGTGCAGAGGAGCCAAATCAAAAGCCTCTTCGATCGCATGAGTTACGTCATCATCAATCAAAACGGAGTCTTTAAACATTTCACCCCCGTGTACAACCCTGTGGCCAACGGCTTTGATATCGGAGGGTGAGGAAATAATTTCATTCTTTTCATTTAGCAGATAGTTCATAACTTCCTGCAAAGCTTCCTCGTGGTTTGCAATAACCTGGGTGGTTTTCTTGTGCTTTTTACCTTCCGGTTCGTGCTTTACAATAGACGTTACAGCACCTATACGTTCCACAATTCCCTTGCAAACATCTTTTGAACTTTCCGTCTCAATTAAATTGTACTTAACGGAAGAACTCCCGCAGTTGATGACTAAAACTAACATAGTATTTCTGATTTAATATTTATTCTGATGAACTTTCATCTCTTTTTTAATGGGATCCAGAATTTCATCCAGCCCATTGGTTTTGATCTCATACATTGTGGATAACTGCTGGCCAAGCACACCTTTTGGAAACCCCTGACGCTCAAACCACTCCAGGTAGTGAACAGGCAGTGACGTAATATTCCAGCCTTTATATTGTCCGTAGGGCATCTTAGCTACAACCAGTTTGTATAAAAAAGATCTGTCAAACATTGTTACTCGGTTCAAATTTAAATGAACCTATAAGGTAATTAAACTTTACTAAGAGAGTATTAAGGGAGAACCTGATATCCATAAATTGTAAAATATATATTTTTTTGTAACAGGTTCATGTTTGGCTACTCTTGATTGAGTAAAGGTAAGCTTTAGGACTATCGGATAGTACATGGGTGCGCACAGGGTAAATCTAAAATTCATATTAAAGATTGCATTCAGAAACTGGAAGAGATCGCCATTTTTTTCAATGGTGAATCTAATCGGGTTGGCCATAGGTGTGTCCGGTTGTCTGTTGATAGGAATGTATGTGATTGGGGAGCTGTCCTACGATCAGTACCATGATAACAAAGAGAGAATTTACAGAGTTACTCAATCAACACTTACCAACGGCGAGGCTGAAGAAAGAGCGGCAACCACACCCTTTCCCCTAAAAAACATCATCGAGAATGAATTGAGCGGTTCGGTGACAACAACGGTAAGATTTTTTGATTTAGAAAGTGAAAGTGTAGCCATCAAAAATCCGGATAATAATGTCATCATCCGGCAAAGCCGATTCTTCTTTTCCGATCCGGGAATCTTTGAAATGTTCAACATCAATCTGGTCCGTGGGGATCCGAATGAAGTATTGTCTGAACCCAATTCAGTAGTGATAACAGAGCAGATGGCAACGGTTTACTTTGGTGATGAAGATCCAATGGGTAAAACACTTCACTTCGAAGGGCGTATTTCTCTTACGGTAAGCGGGGTAATGCAAGAGTGGCCGGAAAACTCACACTTTAAAGCTGACTTTTTAACCTCTTTTGAAACACTGAGAAATTTATGGGGCAATTACGATCAGCTTACATCCCGGTGGAGATGGAATCCGGTCTGGACCTATGTACTCACATCGCCCGGTGTTGATGCTGAACTATTAGAGCAGAATATTGCAGAGGCAACAAAGCCCTATTACGACGAATATTTTACAGGAGCAGAAACTGTAGATGTACACTTACAGCCACTTAAGGATATCTGGCTCAGCTCAGGATTAATTTCAGAAATTGAACCGGTTAGCAGTTCAGTAAATGTATATCTCTTCAGCCTGGTTGCTTTTTTCATCCTGCTGCTGGCTTGTATTAACTTCATTAACTTATCAACTGCAGCGGCGCTTAGAAGATCGAAAGAGGTAGGCGTGCGAAAAGTTTTAGGAGCTGAACGCTCCGGTTTGGTGGCCCAGTTTATGATTGAATCCCTCCTGTTCACGTTAGTAGCGTTTGCTCTGGGGATTTTGATAAGCTGGCTGGCACTTCCCTACTTCGAAATATTTACAGGCAGGGAGTTGCAGTCTGCTCAACTGGAACTGCCTGAACTGGCACTTTTACTTTCAGTTTTAATCATCGTAATTACTCTGCTGGCAGGATTTTATCCGTCTGCAGTGCTTTCATCCTTCAACCCAATAGATAGTTTGCGAGGCTCTCAAACCAAGGGTAAAAAGGGCACCCGAATTAGAAAGGGTCTGGTACTTGTACAATTTTCTATAACTGCAATTCTGCTGATCGGAACTTCACTTGTATATTTTCAACATCAACATCTTCAGCAAAAAGATCTTGGGTTTGATACAGAGCAGGTTATCGCCGTTCCGGTATACTTAACCAGTGCAATATGGTCTTACGATGAAATGAAACAGAGGGCGCTTTCTCATTCATCTATACTACAGGTATCGGGTTCTCAAACGCTTTTTGGCAGTTCAAATTTTTGGAAGTACGACTACATCCCGGACGACAGCGGTTCAGATGATATACCATCTTTCAGTAAGCTGTTTGTTATGAAAGATATCCTTGAAACCATGAATATCGATATCATCGCCGGCCGGGATTTTTCTGATGAATTCTCATCAGATGAAAGCGATGCCCTGTTGATTAATCGTGCAATGGTCGATTATCTGGAGTGGGGTGATCCCTCCGATGCCGTGGGTCGAACGTTTAGAGACTCCAATGGCGGACGGTACTCGGTGATTGGAGTTACCGAAAACTTTAATCACACCTTTTTGCGCAGGGAGCTGGAGCCACTGATTTTAGAGCTTCCGGCAAATACAAATCAGATGGTTGCCAATATTGAGTATATGAAAGTTCGTTTGGCACCGGGTAATCCGGGCGAAGCTATTCAACACCTGCAAGAGATCTGGGCTGATTTGGATCAAACTCATCCGTTCGATTACTTTTTTGTGGATGATCGGCTCAATCAAATCTATGAGCCTGAACAGAAGGTGGCTTCGGTTATGGGAATATTTGCGCTGATTGCAATCTTTGTGGGAAGTATAGGATTACTTGGCCTGGCCTCTTATTCCATAAAGGTGCGGGAGAAAGAGGTTGCCATACGAAAAACACTGGGCCTTACAGCTCCGGGCGTGTTTTATCTGCTGTCGAAAGATTACCTGGCACTTATTGTATTAGCTCATTTGATAGCACTACCGATTATCTATTTTGTAGCAGAAGGCTGGCTATCAGGCTTTCCGTATCATATAGACCTGTTTTACTATTTAATCGTTACTTTTGTAGCGAGTTTAATCGTGTCCCTGATAATAAGCATGGGTACAATCAGTACTCAGTCAATTAAGGCGGCACTGCTGAATCCGGCTGAAAGCCTGAAAAATGAATAATGTGAGTTGATGAATTTTCATGGATAAAAAGATCGAAAAAAGGAAAAGTTCACCTCTGAAAATAGCAGGTACTCTTCTGCTCGTTGGTATCGCGGCAATTGTACTGTATAATTTTTTGGGTCGTGAATCAGGATCTTCAGCTACGATTGACAGACAGCGGGTCATGATTTCTGAAGTTACAGAGGGAGTTTTTCAGGAGTATGTTGATGTATCCGGAACCGTTCAGCCTATTCAAACAACCTACCTGGATGCGGTGGAAGGCGGGGTTGTTCAGCAGATTTTTACCGAGTCGGGCGAAATGGTGGAAGCAGGTGATACAATTGTGGTTTTAACCAACTCGTCACTTCAGCTCAGTGTACTTCAGCAGGAAGCGGGAATTTATGATCAGATTAATAACGTCAGAAATTCACGTTTGAACCTGGAGCAGAATCATCTCAACATTCAGAAAGAGCTCACGGATTCAAAAACACGTGTGGAGTTAGCGCAAGCTTCGTATCGGCGAGACAGTGTGTTGTATGAGAGAGAGCTGATCCCCTCAAAAGAAATTGAAGAGTCGGAGCTGGAGTACTCTTTTCAGAAGAGCCGGTATGATTTGAATTACGAATCCTTCCGGCGCGACTCCGTACAGATGGAACAGCAGCTAACTCAGCTGAATCAGTCTGAGCAGCGGATGTGGCGCAGTCTGGATGGTGTGCAGCAGATATTGGACAACCTTGTTGTTACAGCGCCGATATCGGGACAACTCTCGACCATGGAGCTGGATCCCGGATTATCAATTCAGCAAGGCGAAAGAATAGGTCAGATCGATCAGCTGGATGGATTTAAAGTACGGGCCGGTATAGATGAATTTTACCTGGCCCGGGTTGCTGCAGGTCAATCGGGAAGCTTTGAGTTTGCGGGCGAAAATTATGATGTCGTCATCGATCGGGTCTACCCGGTCATTCAGGATGGACAATTTCAGGTGGATTTTCAGTTTGAGGATGTGGTTCCTCAGTCACTTCGACGAGGACAATCGGTTCGAATCCGGCTTGAATTGGGTGACTCAGGAAATGCTCTCTTGTTGCCCAGGGGTGCATTTTTTCAGCAGACCGGTGGGAATTGGGTTTTTGTAATGGACGAAGATGAAAACCGTGCATTAAAGCATGCGGTTCGGTTGGGACGATCCAATCGAGAATATTATGAGGTAATTGAGGGCTTGGAACCCGGTCAGAATGTCATTACATCCAGCTATGATGCTTTTGAGCAGGCCGATGTATTGATATTCCAGGATTGAAATAATTAAAATGTAATACCAGAAAAATGATTAAAGCAGAAAACCTGACAAAAGTTTACAGAACAGATGAGATTGAAACGACAGCGTTGAATCGTCTGAATCTCGAGGTTAAGGAAGGTGATTTTGTTGCGATCATGGGTCCATCGGGTTGTGGGAAATCAACTCTGCTTAATATTATGGGATTGCTGGACAATCCAACAGGCGGAAGCTATCAGTTTTTAGGAGAGGAAACCGTCGGTTACTCCGAACGGGATCGGTCGCGGATGAGAAAGGGAAATATCGGCTTTATTTTTCAAAGTTTTAATCTGATTGATGAACTTACCGTACTTGAAAATGCAGAACTGCCGCTTCAATATCTGGGTTTGAAAGCATCGGAAAGCAAGATTAAAGTTGAAAAGGCACTGGATAAAATGGGGATGACACCTCGCAAAAATCATTTCCCACAACAGTTATCAGGTGGCCAGCAGCAGCGTGCAGCCATTGCGCGAGCTGTGGTTACCGACCCAAAACTTATCCTGGCTGATGAACCAACCGGAAACCTCGATTCGGGTCATGGAAAAGAGGTGATGGAGCTTTTGAAAGAGCTCAACGACCAGGGAACGACCATTGTGATGGTAACACACTCCCCAATCGATGCAGAGTATGCAGATCGAATTATACATCTGAAAGATGGAATGATTGTGGAAGGAGAGCCGGTCTATCAAACGGGTAGTTAAATAAACATCTTTTTGGATGGCGAGGTTGGCCGTAAAAAATCTTATTTTCAATACCGAATACCTGAGTTTGAAGGTTTTAGTTACCGATTGAATGTAAAGGTCCCCTCCTTCCGAAGGAGGGGAATAAGGGGTGGTTGGATTGAGTGTTATATTTAAGCCAAATTTTCTTAATCATGCTCAATTTTGGGTTAGTTAACCACCCCCAAGCCCTCCTTAAAAAGGAGGGGAGTTCTATACTTTCTTTACAAATCACCAGAACTCAGGTTTGAATTGCATTGAAAATTGATTGACTCGTCGCATGACCTATCTGACTGTAGAGAACCTTTCTAAAAGTTTCGGCACAAAAATTTTATTTGAAAAGATCACCTTTGGCCTTTCGAAAGGGGATAAAACTGCGCTGGTGGCTCCAAACGGCACCGGAAAATCCACGCTTCTGAAAATAATAGCCGGTAATGAAGTGCAGGATACCGGGGAAGTGATGTTTCAAAGTGATATCAAGGTGGGATATTTGGAGCAGGAGCCGGAGCTCAATCCAAGTCTGACTATACAGGAATATATTTCTCAAGGGCATACAGAGCTTTCTAATGTGGTGCTGCGATATGAAAAAGCTGTAGAGGCGCAGGCAGAGAATTTCAATGAAGAGACCCAGGAAGAATACATGCGAGCCAGTGCCGCAATGGATGCCGCCGGCGCCTGGGATTATGAACAGCGATTGGAGCAGATTTTGAGCCGGCTGGATATTCACGATTTGGAGCGATCAATCAGTACACTTTCGGGTGGAGAGAAGAAGCGTGTGGCTTTGGCATTTGTTCTGCTGGACGATCCCGATCTGCTGATTCTGGATGAGCCCACCAACCACCTCGATCTGGATATGATTGAGTGGCTGGAGGATTATCTGGCCAAGAGCAATGTGACCTTGTTGATGGTGACTCACGATCGCTATTTTCTGGACCGGGTTTGTAACCATATTCTGGAGATGGATGCCGGCAAACTCTACAATCACAATGGAAATTACGCCTATTATCTGCAAAAGAAGGCAGAGCGTGAGGAGCAGGAGAGAGTGGAGATGAAAAAAGCGGGGCAGCTTTTCAAAAAAGAGCTGGAGTGGATGCGTCGACAGCCCAAAGCCCGAACCGGTAAATCGAAATCACGTATTGATTCGTTTCACAAAACCAAAGAAAAGGCCACTCAAAGCAGTGATGAAAGTGAGCTGGAACTGGATGTTTCGATGCAGCGAATGGGTGGGCAGGTTCTGGAGATGGAGAAGATTTCCAAGTCGTACGACGATCTTGTCATCCTGGATAATTTTTCATACTCCTTTAACCGGGGTGAAAAAATCGGGATTATCGGTAAGAATGGAGTTGGCAAGAGTACCTTTCTAAAAATTATTACCGGAGAAGAGGAGGCCGATTCAGGAGATATTCACACCGGCCAGACCATTCAGTTTGGACACTATCGCCAGCAGGATGTGGATTTTGATGAAAATCAGCGCGTGATTGATGTGATCAAGGAGGTGGCTTCGGTGATTCAGATGTCGGACGGTTCACAGATTTCGGCCTCTCAATTTCTGGAGCATTTTCAGTTTCCGGGATCATTGCAGTATACCCCGGTAGGGAAATTGAGCGGTGGAGAGAAACGGCGTCTTGCTTTGATGATGGTTCTGATCCAAAACCCCAATTTTTTAATACTGGATGAGCCGACCAATGATTTGGATCTCACTACGATGCAGAAAATCGAGGATTTCTTAAGAGGATTCGGTGGCTGTCTGATTGTGGTATCTCACGATCGGTTTTTTATGGACAAGCTGGTGGATCACTACTTTGTGTTTGAAGGAGATGGAGTGATTCGAGATCATCACGGTACCTACATGGAGTATCGGGAGTTGAAAGATGCTGAGGAGGCTGAACAGAAACGAATTGAAAGAGAGAAAAAATCTCCCAAAAAAGAAAAGAAGGAGAAGCCAAAGAAAAAGCAAGAAGAAACGAACAAACTGAGCTATAAAGAGCGCAAGGAGTTCAACAAACTCGAGAAAGAAATAGCCAAGCTCGAAGAGGAAAAAACCAAGTTGGAGAAGGAACTGGCCGGCGGGTCACTTAATCCTGAGGAGCTTCAAGAGAAATCAGAGCGATATGGGAAGCTTACTGATGAGATTGATGAGAAGACAATGGTTTGGATGGAGCTTGCTGAAAAGGACGAGGGTTGATTACCAAGTGAATTTCCTGATTTGTCTTTCTTTAGCAGTTTGGGAAAATATTGAACCCCATTCGGGGTTCCCACAAGACATGTGCATAATTACCCCGATTTTTAATCGGGGCTAATTAAATTTATCCGCCTTAGGCGGATTGATAAATGAGAAGGGGTTGGGGGGATGAAAGAATATCGAATACTGAACAGAAGAATATCGAATGACGAAGGAGGAGAGAGTTCTCCACTTTTTCCTTTCATTGCGCGATTAGTGCCTCTGTAGTGAATTTCCCAATCCTGTCAAGTCGGTTTAGAAGAATTAAATTCAGACTTTTCTTGATAAGGTCCGCCAATCGGCGGATCAATCCGATTAACCCCGATATCAATTCGGTTTTGAAAAGGCCCAAATCCGAGTTCAGGTTGGAAAGATTCGCCAGTTGGCGAATCAATTTAACTAGCCCCGACTGCAAGTTGGGTTGGAGGGAATTAGAGCAATGCAGAACCCTGAAGGGGTTCAATTCTACTCAGGCTAAACCAAATACTTCTCGTTAAAATCTATTTC
>NZ_PISP01000007.1 GCF_002834295.1 Rhodohalobacter barkolensis
TTTCGATCTCTTTAAATTCCCCCTTTTTGTCATCAACATCTGCTGTGTTCGGTATGTTTATCGTTAACGACTTCATATTTGAAATGTAATTAATTTTTCTGTTTAACGATAATCAACAGATATTGGTCTTAAAAAGGGGGAATTTAAAGTGAGCCCTATAACGACTCACCGCCTAAGCGGTCATGCCGGGTTGTTAATTGAAAGTATTGTAACCCGAGAAAGCCGAAAACTACACCCCAATTTCTTAAAACCTAAATCGAGGTATGTCCGCTTTAGGCGGTTGTTATAGAGCGTAAATGGTGAACTTTATATGTTTAAAAACTATATGCTGATTTTACTTTCAATTCTTTCAAGTTTGCTCCTTTGAAACAGATAAACAACTGGCGTGATCGAAGGAAATAGTACCATGAATATTACCCATAATGACTTATGGTAAAATTTTCTGTATGCCATATCTCCAATAACAATTAGCCAGGCTGCCGCCGATAAAATAATTGCAGAATGAGTTATGACTTGAGGAACAACCCATTGTTGAAATATGGAAAGCAGTGCAGTTATTGAAAATAGAACACTACTGATTACAATAACCCAAACTAACTTGTAGTTTAATTTAAAAGCTGAATATTCCATATAACATTTACTCTATGTGAAAGATTAATTATGTATAGCTCTATTACATGTATTTATCGGCACTATCTTGATTGTGCCAATGTCCGATAATGATCCAATCATTCCCCCAAAGCAAGTAATCACAATATTTTGCCCCAGTAAGATTTTTCGGCTAAATCAGTTTGATCAGAATTAAAAGCCAATCTCGAAATAACCCATCTCAATTCTCACATCCCAAATCTCACATCTCATATCTGAGTCCTACTCCACCGCATCCACATCCACATTGATTCGCACCGCGCCGGCTCCTTTCGGTTTGATGGCATCATACTTTGCAAATATGGTATTCAGCAGCTTCTCAATGGCATGACCGTTATATTTTCGATCCAGTTTGATGTTCGCTTCCCATTGATACTTTCCACTCATCCACTCAATAACCGAAGGCGATGGTCCCATCACAGGATTTTCGCCAACCACCATCCGCATCGCATCACAAAATTTGTCCGCCACTGTCTGAACCTTGCTCCATGACTGGCTCTTAAACTGAAACACAATCATCCTTGAATAGGGCGGAAACATCAACATTTCGCGCTGGTGAAGCTCATATCGCGCAAAGGTTTTAAAATCGTGGGTTCGGGCGCACTTAATGGCCGGATGATCCGGTTTCCAGGTCTGAACATAAACAACCCCCGGCTTTTCCGCGCGGCCGGCACGACCCGCTACCTGGCTCAGCAGCTGATACATTCGCTCCCCGGCACGGAAGGATGGAAACGCCAGCTCCGTATCGGCATTGACCACACCTACGACCGTCACATTTGGAAAATCAAGGCCTTTAGCCACAATCTGAGTCCCGATCAGAATATCGGCGTTACCCGATAAAAACTGATCATAAATCTTCTGATGACCATCTTTGCCGGACGTGGTATCCATATCCATTCTCAGCAGCCGGGCATCAGGGAAGAGTTCCTGAACCTGCTCCTCCACCTGCTGTGTTCCGCTTCCTTTTGTTTTCAAATTGCTGGATCCGCACATCTCACAGCGACTGTCTGCACGACGGGAGTATCCGCTATAGTGATCGAGCAGAATATTCTTTCGTTTATGATAGGTCAGGCTCGTCGAACTCTCCGGACTTTCGGGAATATGTCCGCAATCTTCGCACTGCATAAAGGAAGCAAATCCCCTCCGGTTGTAGAGAAAAATAACCTGCTCTTTTCGATCAAGTGCTTTTTTTGTCTCATCATAAAGCTCCACTGTCAGCGGTCCGCGCATGGCCGACTTGTACTCCTTCATATCCAGAATACTCACTTCAGGCATAGTTCCGGTCGGACGGATGGGAAGGTGCAGCAACGTGTGTTTCTCCTCTTTCACCGCTTGAACCGAAACCATTCCCGGCGTGGCCGATCCCAGAATAGTCACCGCTCCCTCCATGTGAGCACGCATAATGGCCACATCCCGAGCGTGATATCGCGGTGCAGGATCAAACTGTTTGTAGGAGTTGTCGTGCTCTTCGTCCACCACAATGAGGCCCAGATTTTCGACCGGTGCAAAAACCGCCGAGCGCGGGCCAATCGCAATTCTTTTCTCGCCCGACTTTAAACTCTGCCACGCCTCGTATTTCTCCCGTTCGTTCAGCCGGCTGTGGAGTACCGCAATCTGATCCCCAAATATCTGATAGAAACGTTTGACGGTTTGAGGAGTGAGCGCAATTTCCGGCACCAGTACAAGCCCGCCCCTGCCCTGATCCAAGGCATGTTTCAGCGCATGAATATAAACTTCTGTTTTTCCCGAGCCGGTGACACCGAAGAGCAGAAAACTTTTAAAAGTCTCTGCGTCGAGCGCATCACGAATCTGTTCAAACGCATCCTCCTGCTGATCCAACAAACTGTTCAGCTTCTCCGGCTCAAACACTCCCTTGTAGATCTCCTCACCCTTTACCGGCAGATCCACAGATTCAATCCACCCCTCCTTTTCGATGCGATTCAGTGAGTATGAAGTAAACAGATCGTCCATCTCCTGCAGCTCACTGTTTGGCATTGGCAAGTCGAGTGTGGTCAGCTTCTCAAACGCCTGAACCCATTTTGTCTCCCGCTCATTTTCCGTCAGCCCCTCCAGAACAGACCCGGGATCAACACCCTTTTTAATCTGCCAATGTTTAACCTTCTTGAAATCGACTTTTTGCCGGGGTTCTTCCCAGATGGTTATCCAGCCGTGCTGAAGCGCCTTTTTGAAAAACGTTTTCCCTTTTCCATCCCGCCACCGCTTTTCGGCCTCTTTCAAGGTGATGGACTTCTCCTCTATCTCCTTTAATATCGCGAGTTCTTCTTCAGTGATTTCAGCCTTGAATCCCTTTTTAACCCTGAGCCTTTTCTCGGATGAAAAGTTGAGCCCAACCGGAAGCGCAGCCTGAATAGCCTCACCCCAGCTGCAGTAGTAAAACCGGTGAATCCATTCCGTGAGGTTGAGCACGGTTTCATTCATGATCGGGTCCGAATCCAGAATCCGCTCAATCGGACGAGTCTCAAAATCAGGCTTATTATCGTGTACCCGAACCACCATCCCGATCGCAAATTCATTACGCAATGGCACCCAAACCCTCATTCCGGGTTTGATCGAATCATCCCGGGTTTCGTAGGTAAAAACCTGCCGTACGGCTGTGGGAAAAGCTATGTCTGCAAACTGTTTATTCATCCGATCCACAAACTATTGATTTCAGCCGTAAAGATTGAGAGATTTTTTACAAAGATCATGCACCTGACGGTGCATCTTGAGTGATAGTAAACTTTTGAGTGGGATAGTAAGATTCAGTATCTACTTTACAAAACAAATGAACAGTTGATTTTTAAACTGAATCTACTACTAACAAGAAATTCATGAATTTGAAAATCCTACTCACAATCCGCTCCGGATGGAGCGGCAGGTTTGTACAGAACGGATCATATTATCTACCTTCAGCGCGCCGGAGGTGCGCTACTCTTTTTATAGTGACATTATCACATTGCTTTATGTACTGCTCCATCCGGAGCAGGGTATGAAGTCAGCTTCTTTTTACTTACAAACATAATGCACCTGCCGGTGCATCTTGGTCGATTATAAATTTTTAGGTGGGATAGTAATATTCAGTATCTACTTTACAAAACGAACGCACAGTTAAGTTTTAAACTGACCCTCCTGCTAAGAAGGGTTTGTGAAATTTAAAATCGTATTCGAAAACCCGCTCCGGATGGAGCGGCAGGTTTGTACAGAACGGATCATATTATCTACCTTCAGCGCGCCGGAGGTGCGCTACCACAACTGTTGACAGCACTATTCACTCTGCTCACTTCTGAGCAGTCGAAAAAAGTGGCTCGCCGATTTACACAAAGAACATGAACATGGTTAGGAAATTCCCCTGACCGTTTTACACAACCTTGTGGGTATAGCATATCAAATCTTGTGTTTAAGAAAGTGCATGTGACAGCTTGGAGCGGTCTGATGTAGACAGGGCATTTAATTTGTACCGTAAATCATACGATAACTCTTATCGAGCTCACGTAAAACCCTGCGATTCTCACTCAAAAACTCCCGAATAGATTGTGTTGATATCGCCTGAGTTAAACCATAATCCAGTGTTGCTATCTCCCGGGCCATGATATATCCGTCGTAAAACTGATACGATAAATCAGGATCTAACTGGTTTTCTTCAGGAACCAAATAAAATTCTCGTGTTGCAATTCCGGCATTGGAAACCCCTACCCAATCAAACGACTTGAAATTATCCTTTGACGCTACAATAATTCCCCCGCTGATTCCTCTATTGTAAAGAGCATCCGTTAAAAAATCACCTTTGGTATTTCTGTTATCCTGAATGACGATACCCTGCGTAACGGCTTCAAAACCTTTTGGATAGCCCATAACATAAAGCACACTCCCCGATCTCAAATTTTCAGAAAATCCCATGGGGATTTCGAGTGGTGTCAGGTCTTCTGCAATATCTTTGAAATTTCTGAGATTGATACTGATTAAAGCCAGATCCTTTGACGTATCTTCCTGAAGAAGTGAATAAGTTGCCAGAGTTCTGTTTGTAAGAGCCACATTAGATTGACTCTGCTTCACCGCAATGGTTCTCACATATGTATTTTCCGGAATATCATCTCCGATTTTATAGCTGTACACCCGTTCAGGAAAATTGACCGTATGCGCACAGGTTAAAAGAATTCCCCTGTCCTCAGATTTCCTGATTACAATTGCACTGCCGGCCGAACTCTCCTCTACTATGGTTTGATCTACGGCAATATCAGCCGGGTTGATGGTATCCGCCTCGGCGGCGGTCATATTTACATTTTCATCAAGTATGTAGACCCGATATCGTGCTGTGGATGTAATTCGGATGATAGACTGCTGAATTTCTTTAATGTTGTCAGACACATCCACAATTGGATAACCCGAAGTATAAAGCGGATCCGTTACAGGTAAATCATCAATCTTAACCTGATAGGTTTGGGTGCAGGATCCAATGAAAGCCGCAATAAATACCAGAAAAAACAATCGGGTAAGATTTTTCATTATAGACCTGATATTGAAAGTTTATATCAATTTATTTCTTGTACGTCTGTATTGCAATTTTGTTATCCAACACGATTTTAATCATGCACATTACAGTTGATCACTTTTACACATATTTTCAAGGCAAGTAAAACCGGTGAAGCGTAAGCTCCTTGACACACACTTCATAAATTCGTTGTATAATACTCTGCAAAACAACCGAATACTACACCTGCTACTTAATCATTATGAGATTATCTATCGTCTTCCTGTTCATCGCTGCCGGAGTTCTCATCACTTCTTGTTCTACTCCTGAGCCGGTTTCAGAAATTTCAACAGAACTGAAAATTGACGGCGCTTCCGCCCATTGGGTCTCGTCTGATTTGTTAATCTGGGATCCCGGAGTTGAAGCCGATCGATATGAAATCCACTACAGCCGGAAAGCAGACCTTACGATTCAAAGCTTCGATATACCCTCCGGAGAATCTATCTCACTTGAAACGGATGGAATACTAACCGGATATTTAGCCGATAAATTCCGACATATTTCAGAGCGACCCGTTTTCTCTGTAGATGCTGAAAAAGATGAACTTCGCCGTGCCTTGAAAGGGCAACTCATCGCAGTGGCATACGATTCAAACCGGATTCCTGTCTCCGCAACTCGCGTACAAACCCATGGAGTGATTGACGACCTCTACACCTACGACGGGCAGCTCGGACCCATCTATTCCGGTGATGATCTCTCACTTAAACTCTGGGCACCCACGGCTCAGGAAGTAACACTTTCGATTTTTGATGATGATAAGAACGAAATTGAAACCATTGAGGCGGTTCAGAATAATCCTGAGAACGGCGTTTGGGAATTTGAGAACCTGATTGAGTGGGATAGAAATTTCTATCGCTTTAATGTTACCGTTTTTCATCCTGAGAACAATCAGATTAACACTTTTGAGGTAACGGATCCCTACTCGGTCAGCCTTTCAACGGATAGTCATTACAGCCAGTTTGTGAATCTGAAGGATGATAACATCAAACCGGCCGGCTGGGATCAGCTAAAAAAGGAGCTTCCACATCCTGCGGATATCACATTGTACGAAGCACACATGCGTGATTTCAGCATTATTGATAAATCGATTCCTGAGGAACACCGTGGAACCTATATGGCATTTACTCACAATGGAGAAAAAGGTTCAAATCTGTCAGACGCGATGGCTCATCTGAAACGGCTGAGCGAGTCAGGATTGACGCACCTGCACCTTCTGCCAATTAACGATATCGCCTCCATCAAAGAGGACACAAATAATCGCGTGGATCTGGATGATCCTTTCAACCGGATTTGTGAAATTATCGGTACGAATGACCAGCTTGCTGAAGATTGTGAAAAATATGGCACTACTCCCATCCGGGAAGTTTTTGAGAGTTTATCTGAGGACGATCCGACTACTTTAGAAATTCAGCGAATTTACAGATCACCTGAACACGAAAATAAACTGGCAGACTACGACGGTTTTAACTGGGGATACGATCCTTTTCATTTCAACACGCCGGAAGGAAGTTTTGCCACGAATCCGGAGGGAGTACAGCGCATTTTGGAAACCCGGGAGATGGTACAGGCACTTGATGAAATTGGTCTGAACATCGTTGTGGATGTGGTCTACAATCACACGCACGCTACCGGTTCGTCCCGATTCTCCGTTCTCGATAAGATGGTTCCCGACTACTACCACCGACTGGATCCAAATTCCGGTGACGTGGAAACATCCACTTGTTGCTCCAATACAGCAGCAGAGTTTAATATGATGGAGAATCTCATCATTGATTCTGTTTTGCTTTGGGCCAAAGAGTACAAAATCGATTCCTTCCGGTTTGACCTGATGGGGCATCACCCGCGTTATGTAATGGAGCGTCTGACCGAAGAGCTTGCAAAACTCACGCTCGAAGAAGACGGTGTGGATGGGAAAAACATCTACATCTATGGTGAAGGCTGGAATTTTGGAGAAGTCGCCGACAACCGCATTTTTGATCAGGCTACCCAATTTATGATGGGCGGAACAGGTATCGGAAATTTCAACGACCGAAGTCGTGATGGAATCCGAGGAGGAAATTATACCAACAACCGGCGCGATCAAGGATTTACAAACGGGCGCTATCTCTTCCCAAATGATGATACCGGAGATGAGAATGAGGAACTTGCTGCACTTCTGGACCAGGGAGATCGTATCCGTGTTGGCATGACCGGTAACCTTGCCGACTATCCGTACATCAACAGAAACGGTGAAAGTGTGACCGGCGGAAATGAGATGATTGGCTATGCGGAACTGCCTCAGGAATCGGTCAACTACATCGACAAACACGACAACGAAACACTTTGGGATAACACGCAATCCAAATTGCCACACGATCTGGAAATGGACGAACGCATCCGAGTTCATCTACTCAGTCAGGCGATGATAAACTTTGGCCAGGGAGTTCCATTCCATCAGATGGGAACAGATATCCTGCGTTCCAAGTCGATGGACCGAAACAGCTACGACTCCGGAGACTGGTACAACGCCATCGATTTTACGCTCGAAAACAATAATTGGGGCATTGGCCTGCCACCCGGCTGGGACAACTCCGACCTATGGGATGGGCAGCGGGAGTTTCTATCCAATCCCAATATCGATATTCAAAAAGAACATATGGAGCTCTCTCATCAGCTTTTCCGTGAGCAGCTGGAGATCCGGTACAGCTCTCCGCTCTTCCGATTACCAACCGGTGACGAGATCAACAAACGGGTAGCCTATCACAACACCGGTCCCGATCAAATTCCCGGTATTATTGCGATGAGCTATTCTGATGGAGTGTGCTCCGGTAATGATCTGGATTCTAGTCTGGACGGAGTACTTATCATCTTCAACAGTAGTTTGGATGAGCAATCGATTGAGCTAAACCTCTCCGGTATGACTCTCCATCCAAGCCAGGTTAACGGGTCTGATGAGATCGTAAAAGAGAGCCGCATTGAAAACGGAATGGTCACGGTACCGGGACTAACCGCTGCCGTTTTTATAAAAGAACAAAATGGCGAGCAGGGAGAGTTTGTGTGTAATCCAATAGAATAGTTGATATTCAGTCCAGATCTGTCAGGTTTCCAAAACCTGACAGGTCTTTTGGTTGAGTTGTCTCTTCTTCCACCAAGGCAAAAAGTCTCGAAGATTCACAAAGACTATTCTGCGAAAAATCCGCGTGTAAATCTGCGAGAAACAGTGTCCTGTAGGTTATACCCGACACTTACAGATGCCGACAGCTGTCGGTACGCTGCCAGGTCTTTTCTTTCATTCTACAATTTTACTTTTTTTCCAATATCGATCAGAAGGCTCCGAGGGAGCCCTTGTCATCATTACGTTTGTATTTCTATAAACAGAATACTCCTAACGGAGTTGGTTTATATTCGTGCCGAACATTCAAATCAAACCAACTTACTGAACTCGGTTTTCATTCTTCAAAAAACCCATTCATGGGTTTAACACACGAGCGCGGGATTTATCCCCGCGAAACTCTGCGCTTACATCAGCGAAAATCTGCGAGAAACAATACTCTGTATTCTTTACCCGACGCTTTCAGGTGCCGACAGCTGTCGGTAAGCTGCCAGGTCTTATTCATCAATATCATCCGTCTGACCGAAAATGCAACGGTCTGACGGAGTGACTGGGTGATCTTTAGAACGATCTCTTTTCTATTCAGGTTTTTATTGATAGACTCATCAACTAAAAATTAAAACAAGGAGAATTTATGGGAGCAAAAAAGATTTTAATGATCGTTGGGGATTATGGTGAAGACCTGGAAATCATGGTTCCGTTTCAGGCTCTGCAGATGGTTGGACATAATGTTCACGCCGTTTGCCCGAATAAAAAGAAAGGGGAAACTTGCCCTACCGCCGTTCACGACTTTGTAGGCGATCAAACCTATAAAGAGCTAACCGGACACAATTTCACCCTGAACTACTCTTTCGATGATGTGAAGGTTGAAAAGTATGATGCGTTGGTCCTTCCCGGCGGTCGTGGTCCTGAATATCTGCGCCTGGATAATAATGTGATTGAGATGGTTCGTCATTTTGTAGAAGAGGATAAGCCGATCGCTGCTATCTGCCATGGACTGCAAATATTGGCAGCCGTTGGTGGAATTGAAGGGAAAACTCTGACCGCTTATCCCGCATGCGGTCCTGAAATGAAGCTTGCCGGTGCAGATTACAAAGATGTAGAGCCAACGGAAGTTGTCCGGGACGGTAACCTGGTAACTACCCCCGCATGGCCAGGACATCAAAAATGGCTTGCAGAATTCCTGGATGTACTTGGAACAAAAATTTCACACAATTAATATTCTACATCCTCGTGGCACGTCTCCAAGCCGTGCCACGAGTTATTTTAATAACAAATTTATGTTGGCACATCCCTCCTGCCACAAAGTCTCCAAGACTCGAAGTTTCACAAAGATATCTCCGCGGAAATCTGCGAGAAATAATTCTCATTCCGTAGGAATATCCTGTTTGTAGAAAAATGTACAGCAGTTACCGTCGCTCCGTAGGTGCGACCTGTTTTTTCGACCTATTATTTTTCTCTGTCTCCAATATTGATCAGGAGGCTCCGATGGAGCCTAAATATGAGCAGCGAGGGTTTGCTATAAACAGGACACTCCTGACGGAGTTTTTCTAGAGCCTTACATTTTTCACCTACCACTAAAGCAAAAAAATCAACGGTTCACAAAATCTTCTCCGTGGAAATCAGCGTTTCAATCAGCGAAACTCTGCGAGAAACAAAATTTCTGACGCTGACAGATCCTGTAGGTGCTGTCAGGTCAATTATTGGATCATATCTCACCCGTCTGACCGAAAAGGCAACGGTCTGACGGAGAATTATTTTCTACTCTTCCTCTCTCTTCGGCATCTCTCGCTGCAGTACTTTACATCATCCCAATTCTTCTCCCACTTTTTACGCCAGCTAAACGGCCGATTACAAACCGGACAGATTTTTTCGGGCAGATTAGGCTTTTTATGGGTCATCCCGGGTAGCAATTACTGACTCGTGTTGTCGTTAAAATACGCACTGATTGCATATTGCTGTTGAACCGGTTCGCCATTTAAAATTGCAGGTTCCCATCTCTCCATATTTGCTATGATTTTTTCATACATAGATGTAATGGCTTCATGCGGGCTCATCAGTGTTTCGACCTGTCCCGCAACTCCCTCATTGTTAACCACATAAGTCATCACCAGTCGGCCGTTATATCCTTCTATCCTGGCCTCTTCAGGAATTATTGTATTCATTTGAATATGAGATTGAAGCGCCTCATTTCCACCGGGATACTTTGCCCACTCATCCGGTTGGGGAAACTCTTCAGAGACCAGTTGATTAGGCATGGGTACTTCGGCATAACTCGCAGATGAACTGTTCACCTGATTACCGGTCGTTGAACAGCTGAACCCTACAAATACAAAGAGTGAAAAAAGGATTGTGAATAAATATTTACGCATAGCAACCTATTTAATTAAAAGATCACAAAGCATAAATAAATTATGTTGCCAATTCAACTGCGTTTATTTCAAAAATCCTTTCTTAACCAGTAGTTCTGCATTTAAAACAGCGCCACCGGCAGCTCCGCGAACCGTATTATGAGCCATGGCAATATAGCTTACATCCATCACGTGAGCCTGACGAATTCTTCCAATGGCCGTCTGCATCCCACCTTCACTGTCTGCATGCAGTCGCGGCTGAGGGTATCTCGGATCGTCAAATATTTTTAGTGGAAATTTTGGGGCTGATGGCAGATCTAGATCATGAATTGGACTTCCCCAGCTCTTCATCACATTGATAATCTCATCTTGATCTGCTTTCCTTTTTAAGCTCACCGTAACTGAAAGCAGATGTCCGTTGATGACCGGAACCCGGGTGGCGGTTGCCTGAACAGGAAAATCTGCATATCGAACGGCACCGTCTTTCAATTTACCTAATAGTTTCAGTGGCTCCTGGCGAATTTTGGACTCTTCACCGCCAATAAATGGAATTACATTTCCCATTATATCGAGACTTGGAACACCGGGATAGCCGGCTCCTGATATCGCCTGCATAGACGTTACAACTACCGACTCAATTCCAAAAGCATCGTATAGCGGCTTCAGGGATGTAGTTAAGGGAACAGCCACACAGTTGGGATTGGTTACAATCCAGCCGGACCCATCAGCTGTAAACCTCTGCTCACGTATCATTTCGATATGATCGGGATTTACTTCAGGGATTAAGAGCGGTACAGTTGGATCGGTTCTGAAATTCTTTGCATTGCTGATTACCGGGATCCCGGCCTTGGCAAAATCAGTTTCAATCTCAGTAGCTACTGACGAATCAAGCCCGGAAAAAACAAAGTCTACCTCATCAAAATGGTTCGATGTACACTCCAGTACTGTCAGTGATTTGACCCCATCCGGCATGCGCGTGCTTTCAATCCAATTCGCAGCTTCCTCGTAAAGTTTACCCGCCGATCTGCTTGACGCACCCAAAGCCGTAATCTTAAACCAGGGGTGATTTTCAAGAATTCGGATAAACTTCTGCCCAACGGCTCCTGTAGCTCCCAATATTCCGACTTTAAATGAAGTCATAAACTGCTAATCCTTTTATTAATCTTCCTAAAATGTATCGTTTCACCTGATCATCCAAGTAACCAGTTGGTACTTTAGTGATCTTTACCGGCGGAGTCGAAAATAACAATTCCTGTATACAAACGATTCATCAAAGGGCAGATTTTTCATATCTTTGGTGTTTTGTAGCAAATCCGAATTGAAATACGATTTTCAAAACGAATAACCATCAGATTTTATGCCTGTAAAGAATTTAGATTCATTAGACAAAATTGTTTCACTGTCGAAAGCCAGAGGGTTCATTTTCCAATCCTCAGATATTTATGGGGGTCTCGCAGCCGTTTATGATTACGGCCCGCTTGGCGTTGAACTGAAACGAAACATTCAGGAGAACTGGTGGAAATCGATGACACAATTCCACGACAACATTGTTGGTGTGGATGCGGCTATTTTTATGCATCCGAAGGTCTGGGAAGCAAGTGGCCATGTGGAAGGGTTCAACGACCCGATGATTGACGATAAGCAGTCCAAAAAACGATATCGGGCGGATATGCTGATCGAGCAGCACATCCAGAAACTGCGCGATAAAGATAAAGATGACGAAGCTGACAAACTCCAGGAGCAGCTCGACACCACCGGTACCCGTAAGGGATTATGTGAAGATCTCTACGATATCATCATGCAGGAAGAGATTAAGGCTCCCGATTCAGGAGCATTCGACTGGACCGAAGTGCGTCAGTTCAATCTGATGTTCAAAACTCACTATGGAGCAACATCATCCGGAGATGATGATGCTATTTATCTGCGCCCGGAGACTGCGCAGGGTATTTTTGTAAACTATAAAAATGTACTCGATACGGCACGGGTTCAGATTCCATTTGGAATTGCACAGGTTGGAAAAGCTTTCCGTAACGAAGTGGTTGCCCGTCAGTTTGTGTTTCGTATGCGCGAATTTGAGCAGATGGAGATGCAATACTTTGTAGAACCGGGTACGGACGAAGAGAGTTATGAAAACTGGCTCAATGCCCGAATGGAGTGGCACAAGAGTTTGGGAATCCGGGAAGAGAATTTAAGAACCGCTCCGCATCCGGAAGATAAGCTGGCTCACTATGCCCGTGCTGCCGCTGATATTCAGTTCAAATTCCCTATTGGATGGCAGGAAGTGGAGGGTATCCACAACCGAACCGATTTTGACCTCTCCCGCCACCAGGAGTACTCCGGAAAGAAAATGGAGTACTACGATCAGAAACAACAAAAGCGTTACACTCCTTATGTGATCGAAACATCCATTGGGCTGGACCGCTGTACGCTGATGGTGCTTTGTGATGCCTACCGCGAAGAAGAGGTGGATGGCGATACAAGAACCGTACTCAAGCTTCACCCAAAACTGGCTCCGACCAAAGTTGGGATCTTCCCGCTTATCAAAAAGCCTGAACTGCAGGAAGTAGCAAGAAAGATCGAGCACGAACTCCGGGAAGATTACAATGTTCTCTATGATGAGTCCGGTTCTATTGGAAAACGATACCGCCGCCAAGATGAAGCCGGAACACCATTTTGTGTAACCGTTGATTTTGATGGTCTGGAAGATAATACCGTAACCATCCGCTACCGAGACAATATGGAACAGGAGCGTGTTTCCATAGATAAGCTGGGTGATGTAATTCGCGACGGGATGAGAAACTGGAAATCGGAGTAATCAACTCACCGCAGTGGCGCTGAAGTACACAGAGCGTATGGTGCCGTCAGACCGCTATAGTCGGTCAGACGGCTTCATGGTTAATAATTCATAGACCTGCCAGCGTCTGAAGTGCAACGAAAGTCCTGGCAGCGTCAAATGTCGCGTAGCTTTACAACGCTGATAGGTTTCCTTGTCAGATCTTAGTACCCGTGGCAAGCCTTACACTTAACCATCTGACCTCAGGAAGCGGACTGATGGGATCATCACACTCATGCGCCGGCAGGCGCATTACGTTTGTAAAAAAAGGCGAGACACATTAACCCACTGCTCCGGAGTGAGCAGTACGTTAATACTTTGTGTACAAAGAGAAGTAGCGCACCTCCGGCGCGCTGGTGATTAAACACTGATCTGAGTTTACAAAGTTGCCGCTCCATCCGGAGCGTGTTTTAGGTTGTTCACTCTCGTGACTATCCTTATAATCGTCTTCGAGTGTTTTAGCACAATCTCTAGCCGACCACTCATGACAGCCTGTAAAATAGAATCTAAGATCCTTACGGGTTTAGTTTCCATTCATTCAATTGACTTTATTGAACCTGCTAAGTCAGCTTCACACTCATCCCTGTGACAGCTTTGAGCTAGCTGATGGAATAGCTTCATCAATGCGCCGACAGGCGCATTACGTTTGTAAAAACAGGCGAGACACATTAACCCACTGCTCCGGAGTGAGCAGTACGTTAATACTTTTGTGTACAAAGAGAAGTAGCGCATCTCCGGCGCGCTGGTGTTTAGACGCTGATCAGAGTTTTACAAAGTTGCCGCTCCTTCCGGAGCGGATTTATGGATGTCCGCTCCACGTCTGACTAGCCTCAAAATTGTGCCACTAGTGTTTTCACCATTATCCCGACTGACCACTCAATGTGGTTTGTCGGCTAGGATCTAAGATCGGCTCAGAATTTCTTAATCTTCATTAAACAGACATTGAAGAACGTTCAAAGAATCAGCCTTACACTTACCCATCTGACCACAGGAAGTGGACTGATGGGATCATCACACTTATGCGCCGGCAGGCGCATTTCGTTTGTAAAAACAGGTGAGACACATCAACCCACTGCTCCGGAGTGAGCAGTACGTTAATACTTTGTGTACAAAGAGAAGTAGCGCACCTCCGGCGCGCTGGTGATTAAACACTGATCAGAGTTTACAAAGTTGCCGCTCCATCCGGAGCGGGTTAAAGAGTCAGAGCCAGAATTGAATTAATCGACGTAACCATGCGGAGCGGGCTGATAAAGCAACGTATAGTTAGCGATCTGAAGAAGATTGCCGTTTTAATCAATTTAGCCACGAGAACTCATAAATAATCTCCTGCGCACTTAGCGTCCCTACGGTAAACAGAAATTAAAGTGAGTTAAGCCACTCAATCATGGCTTCCACAAAACCGGGAGCAAACTCTTTTTCGAGCATACCGTACTCGCTGGGCAGGCCGCTATTGGCCAGCTGAAACAGGTGATTGGCCGATTCAATTTCCACAATTTGCATCAGAAGCTCAGCCTCATCCCGTAACTGCTCCGCTTTTTCACGGTTTGGCCCTAAAATAACCTGCGTGTCTTTCTCACCAAAAAGTGCCAGCATCGGAATATCCAGATTTGAAATATCATTCTCCGGATTGTACTCAATAAACGACTTAAACCACTCGGTTTTTGCAGCCGCCAGCTGTCGATTGATCTGGCTTCGAATAAACGAATTCATATCGCCCAAAGCTTCACGCTGCTCTTCAGGCAGTTCATTGATTTGCGCTTCCAGCCGATCATACAGATCCTGCTCCACATCATCCCAGTCGTCCTCATTTCGGATGACTTCATAAATCCTCTCCTGAAACTCCAGATTCTGCTCCACAACCTCTTCCGCAATACCCTGGGATTCAGAAATTGCTTTGATCTGATGGTTAATCACCTCATCACCCGGTAGAAATGGAGATCCCATCAAAATTACACCATCTACATTTTTGTTAACCGCCGAAATAACAGAAACCAAACCTCCCTGGCTATGACCCAATAAAATGGTTTTTGTGATCTGATCAGGGTACTCATCCTCAAGGTGAACAAGGATATCCAGCAAGTCGTCAGATAAATCAAAAAGAGTGGCGTCTGTTTCACCGGTAGAGCGGCCTACTCCCCGGTCATCATACCGGAATGATGAGTAACCGTTTTTAGAAAGGGAATCTGCAATTTGAGCAAAAATTTTAAATCCCGCTACGGTTTCATCCCTGTCCTGCGATCCGGAGCCGGTCAACAGAATAACAATGGGCGCCGGTTCATCAGCGAGTTGCAGAGTACCACTTACTTGACCTGCCCGGGTTTGGATGATAATCTCCTCACCGCCGGCTAAATTTCTTTCATTTACTTGGTTCCCCTCTCTCTTTTTAATTGAAAAGGGATAACTCATATCCATCTGCTCAAATGTACCTGAAATCGTTCCGGCGTCCCGGTTCCACTCGCCCTTAAATGTTGCCGGCCCTGTGCCTGTTTGAAATTGAAAAAGAAGAGAGTCCCCATTCATCCGGGTAAACTCAACCGGTAAGTTGTACGCGTTTTGTTGCGGAATATCGATGGTACCGTCCAATTCTCCATCCAGAAAACTGAATGTAAAATTAGTGGTAAGATTCTGTCCCGTAATCTGAATAGTACCTTCCCAATTACCGGCAACTTCCTGATAATTTTGTGCGGTAACAGATTGAGCAAATGGAATTCCCAAAAAAAATAGAGTAATAGCAACGAATAGATTTTTCATATTCGGAATGTAATAAAAAAAGAATACTCCTTTATAATAAAAAACCCCGCTCAAAGGCGAGGTTTAAAGTTTTTTACAGATTAAAGCTGATCTTCTCTCAGTAATCCGGATTGGCAACTCCAATTACGCCGCATGACAGACGAGCGCCTGCATCGCCGGTAGGTTGAGACTCCAGATCATCCTCACCCGCGTGGACAATTACACCGCGTCCCATGATGGAAGTCATCCCTGATAGTTGAAGTCTGGGATCTACAAAGTCAACATTGGCGTTTCCATCTTCATCAGATTCCAGATTTCCGAGATCTCCGACATGACGAACATCATCATCCGGTCCGCCATGCTCCATCTCTTCAGGATTGAAGTGTCCCGCAGCAGATGTTCCGTCATCCGCCCGGCAATCACCAAATTCATGAATATGAAATCCGTGCATTGAATTTGCTTCAAGTCCGCTAATTGATGCTTCTACCCGAACTCCTTCATCCGTCTGTGTAAATACTACAGTTCCTTCAGCGCTATTCCCCTCCGTAGCGTGAAGTACGGCCACAGCTTTATCTTCTGATTGTGTCTGATATTCCATTTCCACTTCTTCTTGTTCTTGCTCCGCGCAAGAGGCAAAAAGAAACAGTGCCATAAGCGCTATTGATATATATTTCATCATAATTTTGAGATAGTTTTATTTTGTGTGATTTGTATGGTTGAATTGTACAAAAAATCATAGATAAATGGATGACCATTCAGCAATCATTGAACCTGCATACCGGCTGTAGGTCTCTTCCATGAGCAGGTGATCTGCTTCGTGCATTGACAGAAAACTTTTGGGGTGTTTCGCAGTTTTATAGATATGAGCCGCATTATCAATGCCTACGGTATCATCCAGCGGGGAATGCATCACCATCAATGCCCGGTCCAGCTCCAGAATGTATTTATCCATTTTCGACTTTTCCAGATCATCCAAAAACTGCTTTTTTATTCGAAATGGCCGTCCGGCAAGCGTTACAATCGCGGATCCCTCCTGTTCAATCTCGTCGCGTTTTAACTCAAAATGCTTCTCCACATGTTTTGGGTTTGATGGCGCTCCAATAGTAGCCACGGCTTTCACGGATTCTAATCGATGAGCTGCCTGGATTACTGCAGCTCCCCCCAAAGAGTGCCCGATCAATATTGATGGAGAACTCATCTCTTTCTCCATGTATCCCGATGCGGCAATCAAATCATCAACATTTGAACTGAAGTTGGTGTCTTCAAAACTTCCATCACTATCGCCCAATCCTGTAAAGTCGAACCGGAAAACAGCCACCCCTTTTCTGTTTAAGGCTTTCGCAATATTTCCTACAGCCTTCAAATTCTTTGAACAGGTAAAACAGTGAGCAAAAAGCGCGCATGCTTTATGTTCTCCCTCCGGTATATCAATTTTTGCTGCCAGCGTATCACCAAAAGCACCCTGAAATTCTATTTTTTTAGTTTCCATAATTTTAATCGATTGCGTCTTAGCTATTTAGTACAATGATTATTTGATGCTTAGCATTCACTTATTATTTCTTCGAAAAATGTATAATTATCATCATTTTACATTACCGTTGAATATTTTATTTAACTATATATAACACGACTTAACCACCAACTAAAACTACGTTTTATGATCCATTTAGTACAAAAGCTATCAGCATTGATGCTTGCTCTACTTTTGATCGCCGGCTGTGCCAGCACAGATAGCGTTCAAAGTTCTGATGCGCCAAGTGAACGGCCATCCGGAGCGGCAGCTGCATCATCAGACGGCCCCAAGCCTTTCTCCGAAGTGATTAAAGAGAGCTTCGATAAAGATGAGGGACTGTTCAATGTCTACAAAGACAATTCTACTTACTACTACGAAATACCAGACGACATGCTGGAGCGAGAGATGCTTATGGTGTCGCGAATTGCCCGAACGGCAGACGGCATTGCCTATGGCGGTATGAAAAACAATACACAGGTTCTCCGCTGGCAAAAGCGTGATAACAAAATTCTCCTTCGCCGGGTATCATTCAGCAATACGGCAAGTGATACACTTCCCATTTACGAAGCTGTAAGAAACTCAAATTTTGAGCCTATTCTGGCGTCCTTCGATATTGCGGCTATCAATGAAGATTCCACCGGATCTGTTATTGATGTTACCAGCCTCTTTACAACCGATGTTCCTGCTTTAGGTCTGCAACAAGGTAACAGAACACGTTTTCAGGTTCGAAGTGTTGACGGAAGCAGAACCTTTATTGAAGAGATTCGCAGTTTCCCTGAAAATGTGGAAGCACGCCATTTACTGACCTATGTTGCTCAAAATCCTCCGTCCAATTCAGATGCCAATACCATCTCTCTTGAAATTAACCACAGTATGCACCTGCTGCCGGAAGAACCGATGCAGCGACGAGAGCCTGATGCACGTGTTGGATATTTCACTGCCAGCCAGACAGACTTTGGTACAGACGAACATCGTGCAAAACCGGTAAGTCACGTTACCCGATGGAAACTGGTACCTAAAGACAAAGAAGCTTATATGAGAGGCGAACTGGTTGAACCTGAAGAACCGATCATTTTCTACATCGACCCCGCAACTCCGGAAGTTTGGAGAGAGTGGCTGATTAAAGGTGTGGACGACTGGCAGGTAGCTTTTGAGGAAGCCGGTTTTAAAAATGCTATTTACGGTAAAATGGCACCAACGAAGGAAGAAGATCCCGACTTTAGCCTCGAAGATGCACGCTATCCAACCATCCGTTACTTTGCATCGCCAATTCAAAATGCATTTGGCCCGCACGTACACGATCCGCGATCAGGTCAGATTATGACATCAGCCATTGGTTGGTACCACAACGTGATGCGTCTGCTCAGAAACTGGTACTTTATCCAGACGGCAGCCGCCAATCCGGAAGCACGTTCCGTTCAGTTTGATGATGACGTAATGGGCGAACTGATTCGCTTTGTATCGGCTCACGAAGTAGGCCACACACTCGGACTTCCACATAACTTTGGTTCAAGTGCCGCGATTCCTGTAGACTCTTTACGTTCACCAACATACACCGATGAAAACGGTACAGCACCATCCATCATGGACTATGCCCGATTCAACTACATTGCACAGCCCGGTGATGGCGTAACGAACTTCTTCCCACGCGTGGGTCCATACGACAAGTGGGCCGTTAAGTGGGGTTACACCTGGTTTGGAGATACTCCACTCGAAGAACAGAATGAAACCCTTCACGAATGGACGAAAGAGCGTGCCGACGACCCGGTTTACTTTTATGGAGCTCAGACCGGATCAAAAATTGACCCGAGATCACAAAATGAGGATCTGGGTGACAATAGTATGAAAGCCAGTACATACGGAATTGCAAACCTTCAGGTCATTACCGACAACCTGATTGAATGGACAAGCCAGGAAGGTGAAGATTTTGCTGAACTGGACGAACTTTACGGACAAATTCTTGGCCAGTGGAGCCGATACATGGGCCACGTTACACAGAACGTTGGCGGGGTTTACGAAAACGACAAAACCTTCGATCAGGAAGGCGGCGTGTATGAGCCAACTCCGAAAGAGATCCAGAAAGAGGCGATGGACTTCCTGAGAACCCACGCTTTCTCCGATCCTTCATGGGTATTGAACCAGGATATTCTGAGCCGTGTAAACCAGGCGGATTTCGTAGACAACTTCCGCGGACGTCAGGTTTCAGTGCTGAATAATTTGGTGGACCCACAGCGTATTGCACGCCTGATTGAGTACGATAACAGGTCAGATGCAGATGTTTACTCTCCATACGAATTTATGGACGATGTACGCGGTACCATCTGGACCGAGCTCGATAGAAATCGTGAGATCTCAGTTTACAGAAGAAATCTGCAGCGAGCTTACATTGAGCGAATGGAGTATCTGATGACTGAAGAGCTGCCAAGCGTTCCGGCCGCATTCCGTCAGTTTGTAGGATTTACATCCGTTGATGTTAGCCAGTCCGACATTCGTCCGATTGTACGTGAGCAGCTCGAAATTCTTCAGCGCGATATCAATAATACACGAAATAGTGTTAGTGACCGCGCAACCCGAATTCACCTTGCTGACTCCGAAAGGAGAATTGACAACATCCTGAATCCGAACTAAACCGGATCAGAACGTTTCAAAATTTACAGCCCCGAATTGGCACCCGCCGGTTCGGGGTTTTTTATTTTCAGAGTATATCTAGTACCTACAACCTCGTGAGACATTATATAAATAACGTACAATCAATTGCATACACTCACATCTTTATGCTATATATATTTGTATTTTATCTACATTAATTGACTATATCTTATGTACTTACAAACTAAATACACCTAACAATGAAATTGATCTGCCAAATATTCGTCACTGCTCTAATTACATCCATGTTAATGATTTCTCATGTTCAGGCTCAGGAATCAGAAAACTTATTACCACTTCAGGAAGGATCAAGAGCGCTACAGTTTCAAATATCCGAAAACTTTAATCTCGAATCATTTTCCGGATCAGTCTTCTCCTACAAGCGTCAATTGTCAGATCAAAAGGCAACTCGGATTGGGCTGAGTCTCTCTTCTCAATATGCTGTAACGGATTATCCGGATGACATCAACGATCAGAACGACTCAAACATGCAATTTAACCTGGGCTTGAGCTATTCAAGAATGAACTACATTAACCCCGATTCAGAAATCAAGTTTTATTACGGTTACGGTCCGGGTGTCAATTTTGGATTGAACAGAACCGTACAGGATGAAACAAATTCAAAATTAACAAACCGATCTGTTCTCTACGGCATTTCAGGAATCGGCTACGCAGGTGTGGAGTGGTTTTTTCACTCCTCAATGAGTTTACATGCCGAATATCAAAGTTCAATTCGATTAAACCACAGACGTATCAAACAGACGAATGAGCAAAATGCAACAGATAATTCTATCCGAAACAACTCTACAGTATTCAGTTTGGGAGGAGATGGAGTTCAATTTGGGTTATCTGTATACTTTTAGTCTGCAAGGATTATTTGGCAGTTTGATTTAATTATAAAATTGGTCCAATTTTTACTGCCTGATATTATCAATACCGGAAATGCTTCAGGTAATCGACCAACCCGAATTGGCAACCACCGGTTCGGGTTTTTTATTTTCAGGTCTCCCCAATTACTCGGGACTGCGTACCGAGCCGAAGGCGATTCTCACAAAGTGAAAAACACGCAGCAAGTCTCAAGTCTCAAGTCTCAAGTCTCAAGTCTCAAGTCTCAAGTCTCAAAATGGAATTAAACAATAAGTACCTGATTTTCTTGTCGATCTCGCCAAAAATTCTATATTTAGGAATAGTAAACATCAACGAGAGGGGCTTTTGAATACTTCAATTTTAAATGAATAGCCATGAGTCGAATTCTATTAGCAACTGCGATACTACTCTTTACAATTCCATTTCAAACCCTTCTTGGTCAAAGCGCGACTGTTCCGGCAGATTCAACATTTGAAGATTATATGAATCAAGCCTGGGATCAAATTCGAGAGACTGACTTTTCTGACAGCCTGCAAAATGTTTATTCCGTTGAATTTTATAACTACTACAAAGAAAATCCCGACACTGAAACAGGTGAAAAAGCATTTGCACAAGCCTTTTTAATGTGGGGAAATACAGGTAATTCAGAGCATGTAAGTGAAGCGATTCAAAACCTCAGCTACGATTCTGAACTTTGGAGAATGATCGTGTCTCCAATGTCCAACATCTATGCAAGAAATGAAGATTTGAGTTTAACAGACTATTATGAACTGCTGGACTACCTTTCTGAAAAACTGACAGATCCAAACAGTAAATCAGCAGTTTTGCTCTCACTTTTACGAAAAAACTCCAGAGAAGAAGATCATAAAGAGAGAGCCGTTGATTTTGCGCGCGAGATTGTGGAAATAGATGCGAATGAATTTTATGTGACTCAAGCTTTAGGTTATTTACATGAAATTGAGTCGTTAAATATTGGCCAAAAGGCTCCTGATTTTGATCTCCAAACAATAGACGGTGATAAGATTTCACTGGAAAGCCTGGAAGGGCAATATGTAATTCTGGAGTTTTGGGCTACCTGGTGTGGCCCCTGCCTCCCCGAAATTCCACATCTAAAGGAGCTTTATGAATCTTACCATGACAGTGGATTTACCATCATCGGAATTTCTTTAGACAGAGAGGTTAAGACATTAACAGACTTTATTGAAGAGAGAGAAATGGAGTGGCCTCAAATTTATGTAGAGGATGGGTGGACTGGAGACATTTCAAGATTATTCAACGTTTCAGGCATTCCAAGAATGTACCTGCTTGATCCGAATGGTATTATCATCGGGAGGGATCTACGTGGCGAAGAGATGATTTCAAAAGTAGATCAATTAATGGCTGATGCTCAGCAGTAATTAAAGCACCTTTATTGTTGCTCGCTGATTGACGCAGATCGATTCCGCTGAGTCCCACAGATATTCTGCGCTTAACTCCGCGAAAATCTGCGAGAAAGAATGCTAACATTATTTGAATACCTGATTCTCTTGGCGATCTCACGTAAAGTTCTATATTTATCCCTATGAATTAAATTCCCTAAAACGCTGGCCTTTAACTATGAAAAACTGTGGGTAGAACTCGTGGCTTGAAACGGTCGTAGTCTTTCAGTGACTAGTCTAGCAGCCGTATTACTTCACCATTACCGGGCTTACATATTTCCATGACTGAATAAATGATCCTAAATGGTTAAAAAAAATATTTTCAGAATAGTGTCGGGTATTTTCCTATCCATAGCCATCCTGGCTGCGGGATTCTACTTTTTCCTGTTTGCCAATCCTATCCATCTGCATCAAGCCAATCTTCTTAAATGGATCCCAATATTGCTTTGCTTTGGGGCCTTATTTGCAAGCGGGATAATTAATACAGAGACCCCTTCTAAGTACTTGCCTTTACTGTTCATACCCTTTATTGTTTTTGATCTGTTCAACTTCTTTTATTTCCCATTCATCATTGTGTTAATCACTGTCGGTATACTCGCATTGGTCATTTCAAGAACCGAGGTGACCGGATATGTTAAGCTTGCATCCATCCTCCCAGTCTCTGGAATTTTCGTCTACTATTTACTGGCCCAGCCGTTGATTATTGAGCGGGATGGATTTAGGCGTAATATGGAAGGGGAATTGGTAAATGCGACTGTTTTGTGGAATCCTTTGCCGGATGGGCTTCAGGCTCTGCCAAGTCACACCCTGGTTGATGAGAATAACAATGAGTACACCTTAGACAGCGTAACCGGCAAAACTCATTTTATTGCATTTTGGGCAACCTGGTGTGGCCCATGTATTGAGAAAAAACCTTTGTTGGATTCATTGAAGCTAGCCTATCAAGATCAAGTTGAGTTTATTGATATCTCACTTGATGAAGACAGGGATAAATGGCAGGCATTTCTCGAAAAACACGATCCGGCCGGTTTGCAACTCATTTCAAATAACATAAACAAAACCCGAAGGGATCTTAATATCAGTTCTCTTCCCCTCCATTTCATTGTAAACCCTGAAAGGGAATACAAATCATATACATCCTTAGAGCAGGCCGGGGAAGTGCTTAAAACGAGTATTGAATAAATATTTACATCTCTTTTCTAAATTATGGTACGTTGTGCCCTTTCACTTTTCTTGATTTCTGCCATCATATTGATCTCATGCAAGGAAAATGAATCAACACTTGATCATCCAGAGCTTCCCCGTCACAGTTTAAACATCGATGGAGACGTTCAGCTCCAGGCTGAAATCCATTGGATCGACTCAACTCAAACATTGGAAACAAATATCCGGGCAGAAAATGTCTCCGCGGATACGACAGTCATCGAAACCGGATCCTGTGCGTTTCAGATTTTGGCGTATTCTTCAGCCGGCTCCGGGAAAGAACTGATCTGGCACAGTCAAATGCATGAACATTTTGTTTGTTTTGATGAGCTGCTGGTGTATCAAATTCCGCCTGATGAAACGCTCTCTTTTGACAGACAGCAGTACATCAACGGAAACAGCTGGAAGCGGCCGATTCCAAAGGGTGAATGGGAGTTTGAGATTCACGCGAAATCAGAGAACGACGAGGAGATAGTGATTCCTGCGAACCGGTTGGTAATCAGATAGGTTCGGATTGGTTACTTATCATCGGGCGGAATAATGGATATTGCCATGGATATATTCTCATCATATTTATTCGATCTTTTCTACCAACTCTCCATCTTCATAGCGTTCTTGCTCAATGATCTCTCCATCATCATTGTACTTGGTCATTAAGCCGTGATACTCCATTCCTTTCTTATGAGTCATCTCAAATTTAAGTTGTCCATTTGGATGCCACTGTTTAATGGAACCGAGGCCGTCTTCAGTTGTCGGTGATAACCATTCTTCAACTAATAACCCATTTTCGTTGTATTCCTTAATAGTCGCAAATCCATCCCCCACATAATCATACTCATGTCTACCCATCAAACTTCCATCTTCATGGTATGCAGTGGTGCTTTTTAGAACTCCATCATCATATACTGTTTCACTAAACAGGCTGTCATTTTTCACATATCTCATTTTCTGTGTTCCGGTAAATGGAGTACCTGATTTATCAAACATTATACCTGTACCTCTTTCTTCAATTCCTAATTCGTCCGCCCGATCCGGGTTTAAGTAAAGTTCAACATTCGAATACAGGTCATCACTATTTCCGGACATATTTCGCGGATATTCACTCTCATTGGGATTCGTACAGAACATCAACGATAAGCAAAGAACCACAGGGGCTGTAATAATCTTAATTGAAATTGAGCGGTTGCGGGAAATATTCTTTCCCATCATGCGCAGACGTTTGCTAGTAAATTTAAAGTCAATCTTTGAAGTAAACTGTTTCATAGTATTTCATTTAATTTTCTCTATGAGTTCCCCATCATCGTAGCGTTCCTGCTCAGTAATAGCACCATTTTCATCATAAACGGTAGTTAAGCCATGCCTTCCTCCGCCAGGAACCTTCATCTGGAATTCCCATGCCAACTGCCCATTAGGGTGCCATGCTTTATTGATTATTAACGAATCAGTATCAATTTTTTTCAGACTAAGAACCAAGCTATCAGTATGCTGGTCACTATAATACGAAGAGACTGTATTACCGTCTTCATCCAGAGAAGGAATAACTACGGATCTGTATTGATAAGCTCCGGTACTATCATACATGGGAAACTCAGACCGCGTTACTTTCCCATCAACGATGGTTTCTGCGTAGATAACTGAATCTGTTTCGACACTGTATGTATTTCGTTCTCCGGAATACGGCTCTCCCTCAGGGCCGATCAATACACCGGTGCGCTCATCAAGTGGGTGATATAAACCGGTGGGGCCCTCGGATTCCAATTCAACATCAGTATAGGTAGTGGGAGGCAAAGAATCCCATATTTCCTGCATACTCATAGTTTGAGGATAATTGTCTGTTTGCGCTGAAAAAACAATGATCAAGGCTACAGATAATGGAAGGAGAAAAAGCCAAACAGCACCTACTTTTACTTTAGAAATACTTTTTCCCATCATTCGGAGCCGTTTTTTGGTCAGTGAAAAATTTATGTTACTGGTTGTCTTTAATGAGGTTTTCCCGGCACTCACCCGGATCAGCAATTCCTGGTATTCGCTTATGGCTGAGCCGTTTTGTACAACAGCTTCATCGGCCATGAACTCATGGTTGAGTTGAATCGCATGTTTGTAAAGATACATCAGCGGGTTGAACCAAAAGATGACTTTCAGGAATTCGATCAATAGCACATCAAATGAATGAAACTGGCGAACATGAGTGAGTTCATGATCCAGGATCTCAGGTTCAATTTCCCCCAACTCGAACTGTTTCTTTTCCAGGAAAATGTAATCTAAAAATGATTGAGGAGTGATCGGCTCATCCAATAAAACCAGTGTGGCATGATCTGTCTTTTTATGGGTTCCGGCTTTAACTTTATTTCTAATTTCGATCAATCCGGTCACAAATCGGATCAAAAGAAAAAGAGTGATCACTCCATAGATTCCAAATAAAACTTCTAACGGACTTATCGACCAGCTTGGCTCTTCGGTAACAACCGGGGTGCTTTCAGCTTTGGGTAAAGCTTCCTCTGTTTGTTGAGGTACGATCAACGGTTCAACAGATCTGCTTACCGCTTCAGCCGGTGCGTTGACCACGCGTTCCATCTGCTGCATATTTACACCGACCATGGATGTTTCCGGGCCCAGGTCAAAAGAGATCAACGGAGCCGTAAGTCCAAATACCAGGGCAAACAACAAAAAGAACCGGTTGAAGCGGTGCATCTTCTCGTTCTCGAGAAACAGCTTATAAAGCACAAAGAGAAGCCCAAGTAGTAAAGTGGATTTAACTAAATAGATAATCATGACCTCTTACTGTTATTTTTTACCAAAATGGATAAATCAGTTTTTAGATACCATTAATTTTTCTCCGGAGGTACAATCGATAGCTTCATTGGATAGGTCTCCCGGATGGTTTCACTTTCGGAACTGTTCTCTTCCAGATTTGAAAATGCCGTGCCAAACTGAGTTTGTGCAGCCCCATCTCTCATTTCACCGTACGCTGCCCTGATTTCATCCAACAGTTCAGTGAACTGCTCATATGGCGTCTCCGGATCTGTCTTAATTCCTATTACCGCCTGGGATGGACTTGAGGCACTCATTTCAACAAACTGTTTGATATTCTGTCTTACGTCATTCAATTCAGCCGGTTCTTCGTTCATCAGAAGCAAACCCTGACTGTTCATTAAAATCTGCATCAGGTCCCCTTCTTCTACAGGAGAAGGCGGTGCCGGTGGAGCCGGGGGTAACGTCAGATCTGCAGGGCTTTCCAAACGCTTTTCCGGTGATGGTACCAGCGGAGGAGGCGGAGGTGAATTCGGATCATCTGTTTCTACGGCTTGAATCGCTTCATACAGCTCCAATGCTTCATTATACTTTTCATTCAGCGCATCTTCATTTGACGGGTCGGCCTCAATCTCCATATACCGATTGGCTGCTTCCAAAAATTCGTTGGTCACTCTTTCCAACTCATTGCTTGTAGAATAGGAAATCCTGAATGCTTCATAATTTCGAAGCAGGCTTTGTACATCCGTTATAAATGCAAATGGCGCGCCCGGATTCAAGCTTAACTTAACAACACCCGGGCTTTCCGGCAGATCTGACAAATAGCTCTCCAGCTCATCTAAAGTCATCTGATTGCCATTTACAATCAGATCTTCATTTTCCCCTATTTGAATTCTAACCTCATCTACGGTTTCAACTTCGTCTGAAACCTCGGTGGTTGTGGAATCGCAACCCGGCAACAGGGTGATGGCTGCAAGCAGCGGCATGAGTGCCAGGACTTTCAATACGGATCGGAAGGCAGATTTTGATTGTGTCATCATTTGGAGTCGTTTTTTGGTGAGGGAGTAGTTCAGCGTACTCGTCAGACTGTTGACCGGACGAATCAGCATCGTATTTAACAGAATGTTTTGGTACTCTTTCACGCTTTTCCCCTGTGAAAGAACGGCCTCATCGGCCAGAAACTCGTGATTTAACAGAATGGCTTTTTTGTAGAGATAGAGCAACGGGTTAAACCAGAAGAGAATCTTTAAGAATTCGACCAGCAAAATATCCAGGGTATGTTTTTGGCGGGCATGAGTCATCTCATGAATCATCACCTCTTCCGGGATCTCCCCATTCAGATAGCTCTTTTTATTCAAGAAAATTTGATTAAAAAAAGTGTAGGGGACATCATTCTCATTCAGAAGAATAATTTCACAGCCATTCAGTAGTCTCTTGTTATTTCGATCGGCTTTCAGTTGGATTCTGTGCACGATTCGAATCAGGCGAATAAACAGCCCCGCCGAAACAAGCACATAAACCAACAACGCTGTCATCCAAAAAAAATAGACTTGTGAGCCGGATGCTTCATCATGTACCGCCAGAGATTCTGCGTCAACATTCATCCATTCACCGTCAAGCGCTATGAAGCTGCCGGATTCCTGACTTTTCGATTGATCAAACAATGTCAGTTCGCTGATAGGCATATCAATGAATCCTACCGGAATCAGAGGAATCGTAAAGGAGAAAAGCAGACTGAAGATCAAAAATCCCCGGTTCACCTTGTGCATCTTCTCTTTTTCCAGGAACAGGTGGTAGAAAAGAAGGAGCACTCCCAGGCTTATCGCAGAGTATATCAGGTAGATAATCATTTCTTCCTCCGCTCCAGTTCTTGCTCAACAATGTCCTGCAGCTCCTTGAGCTGATCTTCCGTCAAGTCGGTTTCCCTCGTAAAAAATGAAGCAAAGGTAGATGGAGAATCATCAAAATACTTTCGGATCAGTCCTTTCAGGTGACGCGAAAAGTAGTCCGATTTTTTTACGGTAGGATAGTACCGGCGAGATCGACCCATCTGTTCATAGTCGATATACCCTTTATCCTTCATTCTCTTCAGCAGCGTGGCAACCGTAGTATTTGCCGGTTTCGGCTCCGGATACATCTCAAGCAGCTCATTCATGAACGCCTTTTTTCGTTTCCAGATATACTGCATTAACTGCTCTTCAGATTTGGATAGCTTCATAGTTCTACATGTTTAGAGGTTTCTCTACAATTGTAGAATTAAAATCCAAAAGATGCAACACCTTTTTTAATTTGCTGCTAAGATTTAAATATAAACTCATGGCAGAGAATGGATTATTACTATTTTTAATCCCCCTCCCGAACTAAACGTTGTTACTGCCTGGGATTTTTTGGAATTTGTTCAAACAGAGTACAGAGTTTATCACCGTTTCAACCGCAGTGCATCAGAGAGTTGGTTCATCATAAATTTAGGATAGACTGATAAAATCATGAGCAAATCTAACAGTGAATCAGAATCCAGAAATAGCTTGTGGGAGTTCCTGGAGAATCGTGAGGTCTACCCTCATAAACCCGAACGTGTTAAGCATATCCAGACGCACATATCCCATGTGTTTATTGCTCCGCCTTTTGTTTATAAAATTAAAAAATCTATCGATTTCGGTTTTCTGGACTACAGTACCCTTGAGAAACGTAAACACTATTGTGAACGGGAAGTGGCGCTGAACCGGAGACTTTGCTCCGATATTTATCTGGGAGTCATCCCGATTTCAAAAAAGGAGAATACGTTTACTTTCAATTCAGATAATCCGGATGAGGTCGTTGAGTATGCCGTAAAAATGAAAATGCTTGATGAGGAGTATTTCCTCTACTCATATATCGAAAATGGTTCCCTGACCAACCAACATCTGGACCGGGTTGCGGATAAACTGGCGAAGTTCTATCTGCAGCAGGAACCGAAAGATGATGTTCTTCAGTATGGTGAAATTGAACAGATCCGGTTCAACACCGATGAAAACTTTGAGCAAACCGAATCTTACATCGGAAAGACGATTGAAAATGAAGAGTATCAGGCGATCAAATATTTTACCGATCAATATTTTGAAAAGAATCAGTCTCTTTTTAACCGGCGAGTGACTCAGAAACGAATCGTAGACGGGCACGGAGATTTGCACCTCGAACATATTCATATCAGGCCCGAAAGCATCTGTATTTATGATTGTATAGAGTTTAACGAGAGGTTTCGGTGTGGCGACCTTGCAGCAGATCTGGCCTATCTTGCCATGGATCTGGATTTTCAGGAGTGCCGGAATGAGAGCCGCTATTTCGTTGAGCAGATGGCTCAGAAACTGGATGATCCTGACCTCTCAAAAATGATCGATTTTTATAAATGCTACCGTGGCTATGTAAAAGGAAAGGTAAAGAGCCTTCAAAGCGGCGGGGAAGAGAATTCACCAAAAAAGAAAAAACAGCTCCAAAAAATAGCTAACGATTATTTTCATCTCTCCCTGCGATATGCCCTTCTGGGTTCCCATCCTGTACTTCTCATTTTCATGGGCCGGATTGGAACAGGCAAGAGTACGCTAGCTGAGCACCTGGCAAATATTCTGAAGATCGATTATTTCTCATCCGATCGTATTCGTAAAACCCTTGCCGGCCTTCCGTTGTACAAGCGTCCGGATTCATCTGCACGCGAAAAACTTTATTCGGCAGAGATGTCTCAAAAAACATACCGGCAGCTTTTTAAGAAGATCAACACACATCTGGGGTCCGGGAAAAGCGCCATCCTCGATGCAACATTCAGCCTGCGATCACAACGAAAAGAGTTCGAAAATCATCTTGAATCCATACAGGCCAATTATCTGTTCATTGAAGCTCAGGCTTCAGACGAAACCATTCTTGACCGCTTGAAAACCAGGGAGACAGAGAAGGATACGGTTTCTGACGCCCGCTTGGAGGATTTTGAAATGCTCACCGGCAAATATGAATCACCCAAGGAGCTCTCTGAAAGCCATTTGATCAGTGTGAGCACGAAAAATCGTCTGCCCGAAACTCTTGAAAATCTCTACAAAAAGCTCGTTGATCATCATCTGCGACGATAATCCGGAAAAAGACCATTGTTTCTATCCGATTGGGTGAGGGGAAAAACACTTAGAATCAGTTGTGTGAGAAGGTGTATGAACATGCAAATATCCGGACATAAAAAAGCCCGGCTTTATTCAAACCGGGCCCATCAATCAAAACAAATTGTTAACTAAAAATCAGTAACCTGATTCCTCTTCCGGTGGAAGAATTACAGCATCAATCACGTGAATAACACCGTTAGATGCTTCAATATCTGCAGAAACTACATTTGCGTCGTTTACTTTAGCACCTGCATCACTGAGTGTAATGGTTACTTCAGAACCTTCAACAGTTTCTGCCATCATTCCATCGCTCAGATCACCAGACATTACTTCACCGGCAATAACGTGGTAGGTCAGGATTTCAACAAGCTGATCCCGGTTTTCCGGCATCAACAGGCTCTCCAGCGTTCCGTCAGGAAGTGCATCGAAAGCAGCATTCGTTGGAGCAAATACCGTAAACGGTCCATCTCCTTTCAAAACATCTGTCAACTCTGCAGCCTGAATAGCGGCAAAAAGTGTTGAGAGGTCTTCTGTATCTTCAGCCATGCTTACAATGTCATGGTGGTTGTGGTCAGCATCCGATACGCTGTATGGTGCCATCGCCATATAGGAGATTGCCAATACAAGCATCAGTAAAATTTTTAAGGTCTTCATAATTGTTGTTCTATTTTATTGGGGTTAAGGATCTGATATAACTAAAATTGTTATCAGAATGGTTATTTAACAGAACAACTCAGCGTATACGTTCCTGAAAACAGTTCCACCTGTAGTGGGCCTAAATAATCCCATACTACATTGGACTTCAGTGGGTTAAACGCCCCAAAATTTGGATTGACAAAAGATTAGATCTAGAAAAACTGTAGAAATTAAATGTGAATTGAGAACAAACGGAGATTAATTCTCAATCCCACCCCTTTTCACCAATCAAAGGAACAAATTTGAAGTGGCTTAATCTCTCCTCTTTAAAGTCATTTTCACCTGTTCGGGTAATCCGGATCATCACCTGACTTTTCTGATCTCCCACAGGTACTACCAGCTTCCCTCCAATATTGAGCTGCTGTTTGAGATCTTCGGGTACAACCGGAGCTCCTGCCGTAACAACAATTCCATCATACGGTGCATAGGCACTCCACCCGAGTGTGCCATCACCTAATTTCAAATGCGGGCGGTACCCCAGCTTTTGTAATGTCTCTTTTGCATTCTGATAAAGTTTTTCATGACGTTCCACACTGTAAACATCTGCCCCCATTTGACAAAGAATAGCTGCCTGGTAACCTGACCCGGTTCCGATTTCCAATATTTTATCCCCTTTTTCTACTTCAAGTAGTTCGGTTTGAGCCGCGACCGTATATGGCTGAGAGATGGTTTGCCCATTTCCGATTGGAAGTGCGGAATCCTCGTATGCCCGATTTTCAAAAGCTGTATCCACAAAAACATGTCTTGGAACGGACTGGACAGCCTGAAGAACATTCTTGTCCTTAATTCCTTTTTCTTCAATAATTTTTACCAGCTTCGCCATCCGGCGACTGAATCGTTTGTGAGATCTATTACCCTTTGTCAATGAAAAATCCGTTTAATATACCCGATTGTTGATGAATCCTAAATATATCACCATTTTCTCCTTCTAACATATCAAAATATGCAATGAGTATCGACTCGTACTGTTAAAGTGTCCATTGACCTGAAAATTCGAGCATTCAAATCTCCTTCTCAGTGTCTTTTAGCTCATTTCCTAATCAGATTGGCTAATAAAATATTATCACGTAGTAGCATCTACCCAACTTTCAATATTTAAATTGTATTTAATGGCAATGCTTGTATTTTCAATGCAGAAAAAAATGTTTACCAAGCTCTTATTGAAATGAAAAAATTTGGCTTTATAATCGGTTTTATTCTTCTTTCCACACTGTTTTTCGGATGGTTCGATGTCCATGCAATGATGCAGGAAGAGCCAACGGAAAACGGATATTACGGAACCTGGATCAGTTTACTCCCTCCCATCGTTGCAATTGGCCTGGCACTGATCACACGTGAAGTTGTTCTTTCGCTGTTTGCAGGAATCTGGATCGGGGCCCTTTTTATTGTGAGTCTGAATCCATTTGCAGGTACAGCAGAATCGCTGGATTTGCTGGTTAACGCTCTGGTAAATGCCGATCATATCGCTATTATCGTTTTTAGCATGCTTCTCGGTGGAATGGTTGGTGTGATGTCGCGAGGCGGTGGAACACAGGGTGCTGTTGATATACTTGGCAAGTTTGCCACAAATCGAAAGAAGGGACAACTTCTATCTTGGGCTTCTGCACTGTTTATCTTTTTTGATGACTACGCCAACACGCTCATTCGCGGAAATGCTCTTCGCCCGATGACGGATCGACTGAATATCTCCCGTGAAAAACTTGCCTACATTGTAGACTCCACAGCGGCACCTCTGGCCGTAAGTGCAGTCATCACCACGTGGATTGGTTTTGAAATTACACAGATTCAGAATTCACTCTCCGGAATTGCAGAACAGACTACCGATCCTGAACTGGCTGCCCAACTGATGGCCGGAGCCGATAATGCCTTTACGATTTTCCTACACTCTGTCCCCTATCTTTTCTACCCGCTACTTGCGCTTGCCTTTGTTCTGATGACCATCATCATGAAGCGTGAGTTTGGTCCTATGTATGATGCTGAAAAAAGAGCAGCTTCAGGTAACGGGGTGATTCGCGAGGGGTCGATGCCGGCTACAGATACCAGTTTATCCAGTCTTCAGCCAAAAGAAGGCAAGCCAAAACGTTGGCAGAATGCCGCGTTCCCGGTTATTTCAGTTATTCTGGTAGCTCTTTATGGACTTTACAGCACAGGAAGTGCAGGTTTAGTAGCCGGCGAAGGCGGGCTAACCGCTATTATCGGTAATGCCGATCCTTTTGCCGCACTGCTTTGGGCGTCATTCACAGGTTGTATCGTAGCTATTGGGCTGGTCGTCTTTCAAAAGGTGTTGACACTCAATGAGGCGCTTGAATCATGGGTAGGCGGCATGCAGTCGATGTTGATGGCGGTTATCATTTTAATTCTGGCTTGGGGACTTGGCGGTGTGACGCAGGAAATCGGAACCGGAACCTATCTGGCCGGACTCCTTGAGGATACTCTTCCACTTGCTCTGCTTCCCGGACTTGTTTTCTTCATTGCTGCAGTCACTGCATTCTCTACAGGTACCAGCTGGGGCACCATGGCCATTCTTTTTCCAGTCGTTGTTCCACTGGCCATTGTGATGGGTGCCGGTGTTGGATTTGCAGGAGGAGAAAACTACGGAATTCTTCTTGGGTCTGTCAGTTCGGTAATGGCAGGTGCTGTTTTTGGAGATCACTGTTCACCGATTTCCGATACCACCGTTCTAAGTTCAATGTCTTCGGCGTGTGACCTTATTGACCACGTGAGAACTCAACTTCCATACGCCTTGGTTGTTGCCTTTGTAGCCTTGGTTGTCGGTGAACTACCCGCCGCTTTCGACTGGATCCATCCGGTTTGGGGACTACTGGCAGGGTTAGTAATCCTATACTTCATTCTGAAGTATTTCGGAAAAGATCCCGAAGCCACAGCGGCTCAGGCGTAACAGTTCAGGGGTGATGGTAACTCTTTTTGAGCCGCACCTACGGTGCTGACTTAGTAGACGGGTTACGTGTCTTACAAACATACTGCTCCATCCGGAGCAGCGCCTTAACTTGATGACGATCCTGTAGGTTAAGTTGATTTTTTTCCCGCTTGGCCGATCCTCCTCAGTATTCAGCCCACTAGGGTTAGTTCGTCGTGTTTCACTCATTCCTTGAACACAACAAACCAAAAAATGCCCCGGCAGGGGCATTACATTTGTAAAAAGAAGTAGAAAAGCCACCATACAACTGCCCCGGACGGGGCAGCACAATAGAGTTCCGAAGGAGCGATACAGCTTATAATGAAAGAGGGTTGATCCAACCATATTGCTCCATCCGGAGCTGGCCCAAATTTGATGACACTCTCGTAGATCACATTGCTTTTTTTAAGCCACTTTTCCGAAACATCACAGTACTCAGCCCACTAGGGTTAGTTCGTCGGGTTTCACTCATTCCTTGAACACAGGAAACTAAAAATGCCTCTGAAGGAGCAGCTACGTGCCTGCTAAAGTGTGGGTTTTAGATAATGAAGTATCTCTTCAGGTACCTTACCCCCTTTTTTCTATCAGAAGGCTTACATTCAGATCCATCTTTTGCGCTGATTGCAGACAAAAATGCCCCGGCAGGGGCAATACATTTGTAAAAAAAGGCAGAAAATCCACCGTACAACGGGGCAGTACAACAAAGCTCCGAAGAAACGCACCCTTGCACCTTCCACAACTTAAATGAATCGCACCTACGGCGCTTGCCGTGAGTAGAAACTTTCCACCACTACCCACGTCATGTCCCTGACGGGACAGCTGGCTCCTTTACAAGCTTGTTGAAAAAGTATAAACCCCTCATTCTGTACATCAAGTATTCTCCTGAACTCAAAACCAGATGCAGCAATAACTCTCTAAGCGTAGGCTATTGTCCAAGAAACTCTTCGTCCTATCGGGACGGATATGGGTAGAACATGATATGGTACAGAGCACCTGAAGAGCTCCGTAGGAGCGGCACTCATCCGCATGTTATGAAAAGAGAGCCGGAGATCGGATTTGAACCGACGACCTATTCTTTACGAGAGAATTGCTCTACCCCTGAGCTACTCCGGCTTAAAAAGAGACGCAAATATAAAGAGATTTCTGAGTGCAGATCAATATGATCTAATCATTTCAGTAAAGTCACGCTCCATATACAACCATCAAACCTGAAATTTGTTACCTTTACATCCATCAAAAACAAATGACCCTGTAGTTCAACCGGATAGAACGATAGCCTCCTAAGCTTTAGATCTGGGTTCGAGTCCCGGCGGGGTCACTCCTACTTTTTGTTTGCTTAATCTCTATCAATTCATTCCAAACTTTCATTGGTTGCACACATAAGGAACGAGAAGCCTGTCCCGCCGTAGGGGAATCCGTTAACCAACGGATCGGGAAGGCCCGGCGGGGTCACATTTTTCAACTAAAAACTTTACTCCTCTTTCTTACCTCTTCGAAACGGTTTGGAAGCCAGCCTCAGCGGAGCTTTTCCAATATGCTTTACAACGATCTTTGTTCCATCGTACACAATTCCGGCCAGCATCTTGGCTGCTTCAGCTGTTGCTGAATTCCGGATCGATTGACGGCGCCTTTTTACTAACGTACCGCAATATTGCTGAGCCACTTTTCCTACCCTCAACGTTAAAAAAGCATTTGAGCTCCCGGTAATTACCGAGTTGATCACCATGGTAGTTCCGGGTACAAACGAGAGTACAGAGCCAATTCCCTGCGACATGGACGACTCCACAATCTCGTAGTACTCCGCTTCGTCAATGCTGCTGGCAATGAATGCCGTCACCATCACATTGGTGTAGAGATAACTCAAATCCTTAATAGTCGGTCGCTGAGCATAAATATGGGCGATCTCCCAAATCAACCTGAACTGTAGTCCTAAAATAAATAGTGCATCCAAAGCTCCGTTTTGAGAAATAGCCGTAGTAATGAATGCCCGGTTAGCCGTTCGTTTGATCGATTTATCAGACTCTTTATCTAATACATGAATCGCCTCCCTGACATCATCCACACCGGACACCTGATCCATCTTTACGATGGGATTACCGCCTAATCTCTTTGAAAGATTCTCAATATACCGGTCAAACTCTGCGCCTTCGTCTGTCTCGGGAGGAATTAACCTGCCCGGCAGTTTAAAATAGAGCCATACAGGCGCAAGTACTGCAACGGCTGCTACAATCAAGAACAGAATTAATGAGACCTGACCAAATACAGGATGGATACCTCCCAAAAAGTTTGCAAACTGAATGAGCTGATTTACAATAACAATCAGTATCAGAGCAGAAACAGCAAATGCCGTGATGGTTAAAACTCTTCTTATTTCACGTTTCATCTCATCTTGTTTGAATTGAATTTATTTCGATATCACATTTACTCATCCAGATGCTGCCTATAGAACCAAAACACATATCCACAGTTGTCGCAGATCTTATTCAAAGCATCCCGGTTCAGCCAATCGAAACTGAAAAAGCTCGCTCCTCTTGTATTCATTAGAGTCCTGCGGGTCCAGAATTGATCGTGATCACAAACCGGGCAGGTAATTTTCTTTCCGTCTACCCGAACCTCACTCACTTCTCTATTAGCCATTTTTTCTCTTTTCGACTTAATTGTTCATCCAGTTTAAAACATTGTCCTCTAAAACGCTCAAAGGTACACTTCCTTTGAGAAGAACCACATCATGAAATTCCCTCAAATCAAATTCAGACCCCATTTCTTCCTCAGCCTGCTCCCGAAGTTCACGTATTTTGATCTCACCCATTTTGTAAGCCAGCGCCTGACCCGGCCAGAAAATATAGCGGTTTACTTCAGAACGAATATTGTGCAGTGAAAGTGCGGAGTTTTCTGCCATAAAATCGATCGCTTCCTCACGCGACCATCCTTTCGCATGCATTCCTGTATCCACCACCAACCTCAGTGCCCGCCACATCTCGTAGCTCAATCGTCCAAAATTAGTGTAAGGATCATCATACATACCCACTTCCAGCCCCAGCCGTTCGGAGTAGAGTGCCCACCCTTCGACAAATGCGGTAAATCCGGCCACAGAACGGAACTTGGGCTGATCCTCAAGCTCCTGCTGAAGAGCAATTTGCAGATGATGTCCCGGCACGGCTTCATGAAGAGATAGCGCAGTTACTTCATAGAGCGGGCGGCTCTGCAGATCGTACGTATTTACTGCATAATAACCCGCCCGTGTACCATCGGCAGCACCGCGACTGTAATATGCCGTTGCCGTTCGGGGTGCCAGATAATCGGGAACCGCCATAATTCCATATGGCAGTCTCGGAAGAGTTTTAAAAAGTTCCGGCAGATGACCATCCATGGTTTTCAAAACGTATGCCGTCTCTTTTAATAGCTCATCCGGAGTCTCTGCATAAAATTGAGAATCTGTTCTTAAAAATTCTACAAACGTATCAAAATCATCCCCGTACCCTTCTTCCTCAATAATTTCCATCATTTCATTACGGATTCGCTCCACTTCATTCAGCCCGATATCATGAACCTCATCCGGTGTAATCTCCATGGTGGTGTAAGATTGAACCAGATGCTTGTAATACTCCTCACCACCGGGCAGATCGGTAATTGCAATTTCATCAGCTGCAGCCGGAATGTACTCCTCTTCCAAAAATTGAAGAAGACGTTCAAACTCCGGAATAACGGTTTCTGACAGGACTGATTGAGCTCTCTCCGTCAGTTCACTCTGATCATCTTCTGAAACTGAGTCGGGAAAATCCTCAAAAGGCTCATACAGTCGGCTTTCTGTGACATCACTTGTAATATGAGCTTCAATGGATGGCAGATAATCATCAAATGACTGTCTTGGACGAACAAACCCGATCTCAATTCCCCTGCGCATCCTTTCGATATACCCCGCATTATACTCCCGGAAAGCCTCCAGCCGACTTAAATAGTTCTCATAATCTTCCACATTATTTAACGGCACCCGATTAGCAAGATCGGCAAATGTGGCGTGATAGTCCCACCAGCCATTCAACGGTAGCAGTTGATCATTCAGTTCATAAGAACGGATGGCATTCTGAATCTGCAACTCAAAAATATCGTAATTCACCTGCTGCAGAGACGAAAGATCCTCTTTGGAGATTCGACTCAGTCTCTCCTGAAATTCAATATTTCGCTGATAGTTTTCTTCAAGGCCATCAAGGGAAGTATCTGCAAGGCGGTCGTTCCATTCATGCACTCCCTGATCTGTAGCCATCATCGGATTTGATTCCAGCGAATATCGCCAGTAGTCATCAAAAAGGTTATCGAGGCGCCGCTCATTTGAAATGCAAGATGAAAATAGAAATACGAAGAATAGAAGAAGAATATTTCTGAACATGAAAGCCAATGTAGTTTGAATTACAGTCGCTTCATGTTAATGCGGAAAGGTCACTGAGTCAAGTTGAACCGTAACTCATCCTCGTTTTTTAATCTCCTCATAGCTATCCTCCAGATTAATCATCGGTTTTGGATAATCTTGCCCGACAATGCACTCATTCAGTTTTTGCTGATCTTCACTCATCTTCCACGGCTCGTGCACAAATTCATCCGGCACATATTTCAACTCCTGCAGCCAGTGGCGAACATACTCCCCATTTGGATCATACTTCTGAGCCTGTCCCACAATATTGAAATAACGGTTCCGGGGATCGTGACCCACGGTAGAGTTATACGCCCAGTTTCCCCAGTTGCTGCACACATCGTAATCGATCAGCATCGACTCAAACCAGGAGGCTCCCCATCGCCAGTCGAAATTCAGATTCTGAGCCAAAAAACTAGCCACATTTTGCCTCCCCCGATTACTCATGTATCCGGTCTGCTTTAACTCTCGCATATTTGCGTCAATAAAAGGTATTCCGGTGGTGCCATCTCTCCACTTCTGGAAAATGTTTTCATCTGTTCGCTTATCCAGACTTTTCTGCTGAATCCCTCCCAGTTTAAATATCTTATCGCCGTGTTTGCGGGCAGAATATCTGAAATAGTCACGCCAGATCAGCTCAAATTTCATCCAATAGGTTGATACGTTTTCATGAACCTCCCGCTCATATTTTTCAACCTGATGATGGATCGACCTCGCTGAAAGACATCCATGAGCCAGCCAGGGAGAAAATTTGGATGAGAAATCCGCACCAAGCAAACCGTTTCTCTTATACTTGTAATTACGAAGCTCATCAGATTCAAAAAAGTAGTGGTTCAGTCTTTTCCAGGCCTCTTCTTCTCCACCTTTGAATTCTAAAACTGAACGATCATCGGCAGGTGGGGCATTAAGTCCTAAGTCTTTCAGATGTGGAATTTCGCCCGGATCATCCACTGAAATAAACTCCGGATGATTGGGAACCGGCAGCGGATCACGAATCATAGAACTCTTTTCGATTTTTTTCCTGAATTGAGTAAATACATCAGGTATTTCATCCGGTTGAAACGGTAGATCTTCGGGGTGAACCATCTCGTGTCCCCAATATTTTTTTATACGTATTTCTACTGAATTTTCTATACGTAGTTCTACGTTCTTCTCTTCTGATGTGACCTCCCCGTGGAAAAAGAGATTCTCAATTTGGAGTTCTTTAATCAACTTTGGGATGATCTCTTCCGGATTACCTTGCCTGATTATTAGATCGCCACCCAACTTTCTAAAAGTAGAACGTAAAGCAGAAACAGACTTGATCAGAAATTGTGCTCGTAGTGAGTTTGTTTTTGGGAATCCATATGTTGTTGTTTCAAAATGCCGAGGATCAAAACAGTAAACAGCTGCAACTTTTCCGGCCTCTGATGCACGCACAAGAGGCTCATGATCTTTCACTCTAAGATCGTTTCTAAACCAAATAAGTGTTTTCATCCGCTAAAGATTGTTTTAAAAACTTCTCATAAACGGTAACCAAACAATACTTTAGCGATGAACAATTCCAATATTCAGAAGTTTTGGAATTATTCGACCTAATTTCTTTTTATATGAGTGTGGAATTCGTAAATCAATGCTAACTAACAAATTAACAATGAGAGGATTATACAAACTGACTACTACTTTATTGATAGGTGTAATTTTCACCTTATTCACCGGATTGCTTTTTGTTGCAGAAGCACAATCTGACGAGGAGTCGTCGCTGCATGTTGGCGGGGCTCTGCGATATAATATGATACTGACCAGTTATGAGAGTGACATGGATGCTCAAAGCTCTCAATTTACCTGGGACACATGGAGAATTAATGTTCTTTATGATAATCCGGGCGGAATCGGTCTGAATTTTGAATATCGATTCTACCCTACTTTTGGAACCCATTTTATTAAACAGGGGTGGCTCGAATATGATTTCAACGAGCAGACACAAATGCAGTTGGGTGTAACACAAGTACCGTTTGGTAATCTTCAGTACAACTCAAACAACTGGTGGTTCAGCTTGCCCTACTATGTTGGGTTAGAGGATGATCACGATATGGGTGTAAAAGTTACCCGTACCACGGACAACATGCAGTGGGATTTTGCCTACTTCTTTCAGGCTGCACCGGAAGGTCCCGTTAACGGTGCAGGCAATTTTGGAACCGGTGGTTCCGGACGCTACGCATACGATGTGATTCCGGAAGCAAACGCTTCAATTACCGAAAGAAATCAATTTAACGTAAGGGGTGCCTATCAACTGGACAGCGGTGAATTAGGGGCATCTTTCCAATATGGACAGCTCTATAATACTGCGACGGACGTTTTTGATAGCCAGTATGCATTTGCTGTACATGCCGATTATAATGTTGGGAATATTAATATTAAACCGCAGTTCCTCTACTACGGAATGAACGCAACCGACAATGACGGTTCAGATCTGAGTACTGTTTTTATGGGAGCCTACGGAATTCCGTATGAGGTTTCTACTGAAGCTTGGATTGCTACACTCGGGCTTGCCTACTCTTATGATGTGGATTGGGGACCTATCACCAACATCAACTTCTATAACGACTTCAGTTATATGAATAACACAATTGGTGAAGGCACAACTACCAGAGCAACAGGAGATAACCTCACCCTTGGCGATAACTTTGAATATACGGTCCAGAATATCACCGGCTTTTTGGTTACTGCCGGACCGGTATTTACCTATTTCGACATAGCTCAGGGAATCAATCAGCCCTGGTTGACCGATAACTTTGGCGTGGGAGTTGGCCCGGGCCATGAAGATCTTGGCATTGGCGAATCTGAGTACAATATCCGATTCAATATTAACATTGGATTCTATTTCTAACCAACGGATTAAATTATTATCCTAATTGTGTTTAGCGACTGAATGTTTAATCACAGATATTTTATCTGTGAAAGTCGCTCTTTAACCAAACTCAGTCGCTGAGCGCATTAACCTAAATCTAAGGTGTAATACGTATGGCTTTACGAGGACAAGACGACAAGCCGGAGTCAAAAAAAACCGGCATCAATCGTTTGTTTGATATACACAAACCGGTCTTTTGGCCGTCAGTAATTCTAATCACAGTTCTGATCGTTGGAACACTGTGGGCCGGTGAGGCAGCAGAAGAAACCTTTAGCGCTATTCAAGCCGGTATTACAAGTTGGGCAAGCTGGCTCTTTGTAGCTGCCGTAAATATTTTCATCGGTTTTGCACTCTATTTTGCATTCAGCAAATATGGAAGTATTCGTTTAGGCGGAGAAGATGCCGAACCCGATTTCAGCACCATGGCATGGTTTGCAATGTTATTTAGTGCCGGTATGGGTATCGGTTTGATGTTTTTTGCCGTAGCCGAACCAATGTGGCATCTGCTCTATCCGCCACATGCAGAAAGTGGCACAATTGAAGCTACCCGCGATGCAATGGGGGTAACATTCCTTCATTGGGGATTACACGCATGGGCTGTTTATGCTATTGTAGCTTTGGCACTTGCATTTTTTGCTTTCAACAGGAAACTGCCTCTCTCTTTTCGATCGGTTTTTTACCCACTGTTAGGTGATCGTATTAACGGATGGATGGGCGATATCATTGATGTTCTGGCAGTTCTGGCAACACTCTTTGGCTTAGCTACCTCTTTAGGCCTTGGAGCTTCGCAAGCCGGGGCCGGTATGGAATATGTGTTTGGACTTGAGAATACAACCATGCTTCAAGTCATCATCATTGTCGGTGTAACAGCAATTGCTACAATTTCTGTTGTGCTCGGTATTGACAAGGGTGTTAAGGTTTTAAGTGAGTTCAATATCCGTATTGCGGCTCTCTTTCTACTGTTTATCCTTGTTGTTGGACCGACATTCTTTATACTCAGCTCCTTTATCCAAAATATCGGGCATTATGCACAAAACTTTCCATCTTTTGCATTCTGGACTCAGTCATACGAAGAGGGTGAATTTATGTCCACCTGGACTGTATTTTACTGGGCGTGGTGGATTTCCTGGTCGCCATATGTGGGTATGTTTATTGCCCGAATTTCCAGGGGCCGTACCGTCAAGCAGTTTGTACTTGGAGTTCTGATTGTGCCGACTCTCATCACATTCTTGTGGATGAGCGGATTTGGCGGAAGTGCAATTTTTCTGGAAACAAACGGAATTGCCGAGATTGCAGCAGCTGTTGAGGCGGATCAAACAACATCGCTATTCATTCTGCTTGATCAATTTCCATGGGCAACGATAACATCGTTTCTGGCCATAATTCTGGTACTCAGTTTCTTTGTGACTTCGTCTGACTCAGGTTCTTTAGTAATTGATGGTCTGACAAGCGGCGGTAAACTGGATGCCCCTGTGGGCCAGCGAATTTTCTGGGCTTCCACTGAGGGACTTGTCGCAGCCGTACTGCTGGTTGGTGGCGGTCTTACCGCACTCCAGGCCGGTGCTATAAGTACAGGCCTTCCATTTGTGATCGTTCTGCTTGTGATGTGCTACAGTTTACAACAAGGACTGCAGCAAGAGCATGAAGATCTGCAGAGAATTGACAAAGATAAAGAGCGACAATCGTACAGAGAGCTCGTTACGAATGCTATTAAAAAACAGAAAAAATCGGATTAGAGGATATTATGAAAGATTCTAAACACTGGTTAGCATGTCTCGACCTGTCCAATATGGACGATGTTTTAATTGGGTACACTGCTTTTTTAACATCTATTGTGAAGCCTAAAACAATCACCTTTTTCCATACGATTGAATCAGGCCCCACAGCACTGGAAATTGTCGAACAATTTCCGGAAATAGACTCAGAAGAAGAGTTCCTGGATCTTATTCGAAATGAGCTTCATGAAAAAATATCCGGGCATTTTGATGATGAGTCTATAGAAATCAGAATTGTCATTAAACAGGGGAAACCGACAGATCAAATCATTGAACTGACTAATTCGCTGGAGCCCGATCTTATCTTAATGGGTAAGAAAATCGGGTATGCCGGTGAAGGTGTTATTCCCCGCCGAATTCTAAAGTATGTATCAGCCTCTGTACTGTTTATACCGGAAAACAGCCGTTACAGCTTAGAAAATATTCTCGTTCCGGTCGACTTTTCTGAACAGTCGGCCAAAGCGGTTCAAACCGCCAGTAGTTTGGTGGATGGTGGTCATGTTACCGCTCAGCATATCTATCGGTATCGGGCACAGTTCTTCCCTTATACACTATCGGATGAGGAGAAGAGAGAAGTGGATAAGAAGATTGAGAAAAAGATGAAGTCTTTTCAGAATGAAAACGGCATTTCAGATAGTGTCAATTTTGTTTTGACACTGCATAAAAAAGGCAAAGTAGCGGATGAGGTATATAATCAGGTTGTTAAAGATCAGGTTGACTTCATCATCGTATCAGCCAAATCCAAAAAGATAAGCAGTATAATCAGTCACGATTTTACCGACAAAATGGTCGATTATGCTTTTGGCATTCCACTGCTTGTACAGAAAAATAAAGAGAGGCATAGTAAATTTTTACGAGCCCTTCTTGGAGATTAAACTAAAATAAACTCCCAAATAAAAAGCCCGGTTTTAGCGCCGGGCTTTTTTTATGCAAATAATTTTCGGTGATTCTATTCACTTTTATAAACTATTCCTTCCTTCATCACAAAATTAACGTTTTCCAGCACTGAGATATCACTTAAAGGATTCCCTGAAACCGCAATAATATCGGCTGACTTCCCGGCTTCTATGGAACCAATTTCGTTTTCGAGTCCAAGAACAACGGATGCCGTTTGAGTAGCACTTAACAGAGCTTCAATCTCCGGCATACCCGCTTCTACCATAAAACCGAACTCCTTGGCGTTATCGCCGTGATGAAAAACACCGGCATCTGTTCCGAAGGCTATTTTCACACCGTAGCGATACGCTTCTCCGAAGGTGTTCTGAATTAGCGGGCCAATTTCACGTGCCTTTGGAACCACCAGTGGCGGATAGTACCCCTCCACTTCAGCTTTTTCGGCGACAAACTTACCGGCCGTAATAGTTGGCACGTAGTAGGTATCATTATCAACCATCGCCTGCATTACTTCCTCGTCCATGTAGGTTCCGTGCTCAATGGTATGCACTCCGGCTTTCACTGCTCTCAACATTCCCTCCTTACCGTGGGCATGGGCTGCAACGTGCATCTCGTAGTCGCGCGCGGTCTCAATAATCGCCTCCAGTTCATCTTCCATAAACTGTGGATTTTGTCCCGATTTCGCCACGCTCAGAACTCCGCCAGTGGAGGTGATTTTGATATGGTCTACACCCAGCTTATAATTCTGCCTAACGGCCTCACGAGCTTCATCAGCTCCATTCACCACACCCGATTCGGGGCCGGGATTCCCCATCAGTTCCCTTTTAAAGCTATTGGTTGGATCGGCATGACCGCCGGTTGTAGCCAGTGACTTTCCAACACTGATGACCCGAGGGCCATCAACATATCCGGTCCGAATTGCATCACGAAGGGAGGTATTAACTCCGGTTCCTCCCAGATCCCGAACAGTAGTAAAACCTGCCAAAAGTGTTTTTTTTGCATTCCGAGAAGATTCAAATGCGATATCCTCCGGGTTTTTGGTAAAACGATCGAGGTACCGGTCGGGACCTGTTTCATTTTCCAGGTGTACATGCAAATCAATAAATCCTGGCAGTACCGTTTTATCACTCAAATCAATGAGCACGCTTTCTGAATCCGGATTCAGCAGTCCATCGCGGACATCCACAATCCGGCCGTCGTCAACAATAATGGTAACATTTGACCTCATCTGTTCACCGGTCCCGTCAAACAGCGATCCGGCATGAATATAGGTTTGTTGAGCAACCAGCGAGCTGCTCATAGCTACAAAAAGGGTGAGTAGTAAAAGTCGAAGAGTCATAAATGGATTGGTTTAGTTGGAGTAATTATTCAAAATAATAAATATCGATAGTCACATTTTCAGCTGGTACCAAAAATATTAACCGTAAGTCCTATAATTCTTTCAAAATCCAGTGATTCGGATCTGCTTCCATATCAGCAGACTCCGGTATTTCTAAAGTAATCCGGTTATTCTCCGGTACAAGTGTCACCATTTCATTGTTAATTCTGACTTCCACCGGCATCGGGAAGTCGATTCCATTTGGCACATCCCACTCCATAACTACCTGAAGTCCTGCACGGGTAATATTCAGAGCCGGAAGCTCTGCCTGGCGCAAATAGACCTCAAAAAGCCAATCCAGATCTATCCCTGAAATCTCCTCTGACAGATAAAGCAGATCATCTGTGGTTGCATATCGTACCTGTTCACCGGTCGTAGTGTTTTCCAATTCTTCCGTTGGATACGCGAATTTCCTTAAAATCTCAAAAAAGTGATCCTCTCCCACTACATATCTTAGTGTGTGCATAAACCAAGCCCCCTTGTAGTAGACATCTCCGCCGCGTTCTCCTTCCCTAATATCCAGCGAACTCATTGATGACTCCCTGGGAGCAGTTGCTCTATTTGATGTAATTCTAGTTCTCAAGAATTCCATCATTTCGCGGTACGATTCCATCCCGTTTAGATGTTCAGCATACAACGGCTGCATGTAGGTACCAATTCCTTCATGAATCCAGAAATCGCGCCAGTCCCAGGCGGTTACTAAGTTTCCCCACCACTCGTGAGCCAGTTCGTGTTGATGGAGATCGTCAAACCCCGCATCTTGTCCAAACAAATTATCGTTCTCAAAGCTTGCTCCATATGCGATAATAGATTGATGCTCCATACCCAGATAGGGTGAATGAGCTACTCCATATTTATCTGCCCGGAAAGGGTAAGGACCGGCAGTCTCTTCCAGAAATCGAATCTGTTCAGCAAACTGTGGAAAAAGCCACTCGCTCTCTTCACGAAATTCAGGCAGATACCAGAACTTGATCTCCATTTCATCACCCGCCGTGCTGGTATACGTTTCCGACATGGTTTCGTATGGAGCCGCGTTGACAGTAACGTTATAGTTATTAATCGGTGTTGAAACAAACCAATGGGACGTTTTCCATCCATCTTCGTGGTCGGTGACTCCCCTGTCACGGCCATTTGACGCCACAACCAGATTATCCGGCATCGTAAAATTGATGGCTACCGAATCGGCCTTATCCGTAGGGTGATCTTTATTTGGCCACCAAACCCATGCCCCAAGTGATTGAAGGGCAGCACCTACCCACGGTTCTCCTGATGGTGTTCTTTTCCATACCAAACCGCCATCCCATGGCGGATTATCACCCACTCGGGGTATCCCGGAATACTCGATTTCAAGAGCTGTCGACCGTCCGGGCTGAAGGGTTTCCGGAAAATAGACATAAAAAGTTTTGGAGGTATCACTACGCTCTATCTTAACAGCTCGCTCTGGTTCGTCTTCAGTCCAGTTCACTGACGATATTTCAAGTTTTGGATCCAGGTCCAGCGCAACCACATTTGTAGGATGTACCACATTAAAATGGACCCCAACCCTGCCGTCTACAGTACTGTCAGCCGGATTCAGTTTCAAATTCAAATCATAAAAAAAGACATCATAAGATGATTTTTCGGGTGGTAACTCCCCTCCCGATTCGTACACAACTTCCTGAGCTGTGGCTGTGGAACTCATGATGAGTAAGAAAGCTGTGATCAGTAATGAAATTCTTGCCATGATTATAGATTAGTTTTCACGTATCAAATAGAGAATCTTTCTTTCTGAACATATCATCAATATACTCTCAAAAACGGAAGTCAGAAACCTACCTTGTCAAAATAGAAAATTTAAGGATAGTCGCTATGAATGATTCTCAATCATTTTATGAATTTAAAATACCGGTAGGAGGCTCCGATGGAGCCATAATATATTTCCTGTTTTGTACTTCTAACAAGATTTTTCTTCGGAGTGGGTTCGGTAATCAATCCAGGCATCTTAGAATTCTAAACAGATTTTCACGTATGGTCACTTAATGAGAATTTTTTTAATCATAAATTAACCCCCCCTTTTTTCTCGCAGATTTACGCAGAAAAATTTCACAGATTCTCACAGAAACTCTGCGTAAATCCGCGGTTAACTCAGCGAACCTCCGCGAGAAACCATTCCATTCCTTGTTTTACCTTTCCCTCAAACATCATACATCCATCTTACTATCTTTGCCAAATCAACCTTATCTTTGCATCGGACAATTAAAAACTTTGAAATTTGGTAACTAAACAATGGCCCAGGCAAAATATACCACTCACCTCGGGATGGTTGATATCCTCCCCGATGACGTTCGAAAATGGCAATATCTCGAAAACCTGATTCGTGAGGAGGCCGAAAAGTTCAACCTTGAAGAGATTCGCACTCCCATAATGGAACAGACCGAGCTGATTGTACGGGGTTTGGGTCAGCTGACCGATATCGTTTCTAAAGAGATTTTCTCTTTCAGCCGGGGTGAAGATAATTATGTTTTGCGTCCAGAGCTTACTGCGCCGGTGGTTCGTTCCTATGTGGAAAATCATCTTGACCAGCGTGGCGGCTCTCAAAAACTATTTTACATTGGCCCAATGTTTCGTGCCGAACGACCGCAAAAAGGCCGGCAGCGTCAGTTTCATCAGTTTGGAGCGGAAGTGATTGGCAGTGACGACCCGATAGCCGATGTGGAAGTAATCGCTTTTATGATCCACATCTACAACAAAGTGGGGATTACCAATACATCACTGAAGCTAAACTCCATCGGAGATCCGGAGAGCCGTGAAAAATACAAGGAGGCTTTGAAAGCTCATCTGAAGCCCAATTTTGATCAATTAAGCGACGTATCAAAGAAACGTTTTGAGAATAACCCACTCAGAATTCTGGATTCCAAAGAGGAAGAAGACCAACCGTTTATTGAATCTGCCCCGGTCATTACAGACTATCTGGGCGAAGAATCCCTTGCCCATTACAAGAAAGTAAAAGAGTATCTCTCCGACTTAGATATCCCATTTGAGGAAGATCCCTATCTGGTTCGCGGAATGGACTACTATACCCAGACTGCGTTTGAACTGATCAGCCCCGATCTCGGTGCACAGGACGCTCTTGCAGGTGGTGGACGATATGATCTTTTGGTTGAGGAAATTGGAGGTCAGCCTACACCGGCAGTTGGATTTGCAGCCGGAATGGAACGCCTGTTTATAGCCTGCGAAGAGCTTGGAATTAAACTTGGGTCCGAGAAAAAAGTAGATGTCTACATCGTAACACTGGGTGATGAAGCCCGGCGATGGGGACTTAGCAAACTTCCAATTTTGCGTGAACACGGACTTTCGGCTACGATGGACTACATGGGGCGGTCGATGAAAGCGCAGATGAAGGACGCCAATCGGGAGAATGCGCAGTACACACTAATCGTGGGTGGAAATGAGCTTACAGAAGGAAAATTCACCCTGCGAAATATGGTGGAGAGTGAAGAGAACTCACTGGAATTTGATGAGATCCTGAAAAAATTGAGCAAATAATTGCTCTGATATAAAAACTAAGAAGGCTGCCTCAGTCGATGTTTTTCAGGTAATCACTGAGTCGGTGAGGTGGCTTTTTCTCTTCCTGATTTTCCGGTTGCTCCTTTTCTTTTTTATCCTCGTTCTCTTCCTCACTTTCACGATTTTCTTTATCAAGTTCACTTTGATACTCCTCCCGGTCACTGTCGCTCTTCTCTTTTGCATCCCACTTATTCAGCAGAAACTTAACCGCTTTATGCGTGGTGTTGTGAAAATGTGCCCCACCCATTTCGCGGGCCAGACCGGATTTAAGCAAGAGATCCAGAACCGGTTTTTTAAGTCCGGCAAAATGAAGTTCGATATCCCATTTCTCAAGAGTTTCCACCACAGACTGAAATACTTCAATAGCGGTTGTATCCAGATCATTAATACTCTTTGCATCCACAATAATTGCACGGATTTTCTTATTACTCTCCTCACTCTTCTGTATGATGAAATCCTTAATGATCTCTGCATTGTTAAAAGCTATAGAGGTGTCAAACCGAAGGATCAGGATCTCTTCAATAGGCATCGCTTTCGGATTCCGGTCCACATCCCTGAACTCTCTGGAACCGTGTACATGCCCTAAAACAGACATATTTGGACGGCTTGAATGGTAGAGTACTGCAATTAGCGAAGCACTTATACCCAGTAAAATCCCTTCCTGAATACCAATCACCAATACGCTTAAAGCTGTAAATATTGCGATGTATGCATCTTCCGGTTTAGTTCTGAAAAAGTAACGAATCTCTTTCAGGTCGATCATTGAAATTGTAGCTGCAATGATGATTGCAGCAAGTGCCGGAATGGGTATGTAGTAAAAAAGAGGTGTTAGAAAGACAAGTGCTAAACCGATAACAAGAGCTACGAATACATTAGAAAGTGCCGTTTTTCGGCCCGCCTGTTCACTTACCGCTGTTCTCGAAAAACTACCCGAAATCGGTGGGCTCTGGAAAAAACTTCCGACCAGATTGGACATCCCTACTGCAAAAAACTCACGATTCGCATTCAGTGGATATTTATATTTGCTCGCAAAGGTTTTGCCTATAGACATTACAGACATTAACTGGACCAATACAAGTGTTGCCGCTGTAGGAATGAGCTGCCTTATATCCTCCAATGTAAACTCGGGCAACTGAAATGAAGGTAGCCCGGATGGAACGACTCCAATAACATCAACCCCAAGCTGCTGAAAGTTCAAAGCCCAGACAGCGACACCTCCTCCTGCGATTAACACAAAAGCTCGCGGAAAAATGGGGAACAGTTTTTTCATAATGAATAGAAACACGATTCCGATGACGCCAATCAGTACAGACATATTATTTACCTGATCAAACTGCTGAATGATCTGCATAATCAGATTCCCAACATATTGAGAGCCTTCGGTTTCCACACCAAAGAAGTTCCCCAGCTGACTTGCTCCAATGATCAATGGCGCAGCGATCATAAATCCGTAAATAACCGGTTTAGAGAGCAAATTCACCAGCCAGCCCATTCGCATTAAAGATAAACTGATGTGAACTACGCCCACAAAAAGTGTAAGCAAAAGGACCACGGAAACATATTGATCTGTTCCGGGATCTGCGATCATACTGGCGCCGGTCGCAATAATTATCATATCCGTAGCAACAGTTCCCAGCGCCAAATGCCTGGATGTTCCAAAAAGCGGATAGATGAGCAGAGGAATTAGTGATCCGTATAAACCGTAGATCGGTGAGAGTCCCGCAATGACGGCGTACGCCATCACCTGAGGTATTTCGATAACTCCAACGGTGACACCCGATTTAAGATCTGCTGAAAATTCTTCTTTGGTATAATCGGGCAGCCAGTTCAATATGTTGAACTGGTTTTTTATCCAGGAAAGGATTGCCGTTGGTTTCATCGATTATTCAGCCTTTGAGATGATCAACTTTTTGTTTGCAGAGAAAGTTAACTCAACCAACCCCAAGAGTCCAACATTTAATCCTGTTAACACAACAGGCGATTTTCGATAGAAAGCAGTAAAATCTCAAACCTGTCTGATTTTATTGACCGGAACCTCAGAGATTCAGCATATTTTTCATCTCTTTGATATCACTCTTATCCCCGATAATGGAGAGTTCATCGTTCTCTTTCAGAATTGATTTTCCGTGAGGGAATATAATATTCCCATCTCGTTTGATGAGGGTAATCAGACTTTCGCCGGGAAGCTCAAGATCTTTCACCTCTTTATCAATCATCGATGCAGTGATATCATTCTTCTTGAGGGTAATATTTATAAACCGTTCATCACGCAGTAATATTTCACGAATTTGTCCTTCATCTTCTGCCGCCATCCAGCGTTCGTAAAAGTCAATACTGTCGATCATTTCAGCCAGGTGAGCGATAATTCTCAGGTGCTGCCCCGACTTCTTCTTCGAGCTGATCAGGTAGATAATACAGTGAATTTTACCGTCTTTCTTCTCTTCATCACTGATATCCTCAAACTCTTCACGGTCCAGTTCAATACCCTCGTGCAATCGAACCAATGCCACTTCTGTATCAACATCATCGTTGATGCGGATATGCTGTAACGCGCTGGTATTCCCCACCGGGATAATGCCATCTTTGTAGTCAGATTCAAACAGCTCAACCAGTTCGCTTTTAGAGTAGCTAATTCTCGTTGATAACTCTTTGCAAACCATTTCAATAATTTCTTCGACAGGAGGACTCTTTTCCAGATCAAATACAGCCGAGCGCCCAATCGCTTTCTCGTACGGATCCTCTTTTCGGAGGCCTTTTTCGCGCATAATGCCACGCATTTCACTCTCAAGCCCTTTGTACTGATACTTTCCCAAACGGGCATGAACATGATAAATGGCTCCTTCGCGCTCAACATTTCCTTTGGAGTAGCTGAAGTACCATGCTACGCTAACCGCGGCAATTGCAAATGTAAAGATAACCGAGAGTAACCCCATTTCAGCAATGAGAAACAAACAGATGAAGAATCCGGCAATTTGCATCCAGGGATACCATGGAGATTTAAACCCGGGATCGTAACCTTCAATTTTACTTTCTCTCATCACGATCACAGAGATATTTAAGATCCCGAAAAGCAACAGCTGAAATGCACTGGCAAGTTTTGCTACGGACTCAACATTAAATACAACCAGAAGAAAAATCATCAGAATTGTAGTGGCTACCGTGGCGATTGTTGGTGTACCGAAACGGCCAAGTTTTGAAAAATAAGTTGGAATTAAATCATCGCGTGCCATTGCCAGCGGGTAACGGGCGGCCGACATGATCCCGGCGTTGGCTGTGGACGCAAAGGCGGCAATAGCAGCAATTACGACCAGTATAAGTCCGGTTTGTCCGGGCAGCCATGTCAGGAATACTTCACCGGCTGTGGCAACCGGGGTTAAATCTTCTTGCAGTGCAGAAGGTTCGAGCACCATCACCATAATAAAAACACCCACAACATAGATAAATGTAGCTGTACCCAGCGAAAGCATCATCCCCAGGGGAATATTTCGGTCCGGATTTTGAACCTCTTCCGATACACTTGCAACTTTCGTTAAACCCGCATACGATACAAATACAAATCCGATGGTGGCAAAGAATCCTTGTGGACCAAACTCAAAAAACGGGGTGAATTCTGATCGTAGAACATCAAAAAAGTCAACATCAACTACTGCAAAAACACCCTGGAAAACGTAGAAAAAGAGAATACTGACCAGGGTGGCCACCATTACATTTTGCAGCCAACTGCTCTCTTTTGCCCCCACAATATTGGTGATACCAAATGCAATAGTCAGCGCAACCGCTACCGGAGTGATCGGAACTTCAATGAAAATAGAGATGTAAGCCCCCATCCCAATCAAAGCAAATGCACTTTTAAAAATGAGTGCTAACCACGATCCTATTCCGCCAACCGTACCGAAGAGCGGGCCCAGACTTCGATCAATAAAATAGTAGGCGCCACCGGCACGGGGCATTGCAGTGGATAGTTCAGCAACACTGAACATGGCCGGCAAAATGAGTATTCCGGCAACAAAATAGGCAAGTACAACAGAGGGACCCGTTTGCGCAGCGGCAAGCCCGGGTAGTAAAAAGAATCCTGAGCTAAACATAGCGCCGGTGCTTATTGCATATACATCAAAGAGTTTCAACTCCTTTTTTAGGCGTTTACTCTTATTTAATTTGGGCATAAATTTTTCTACTGCTGATTCAACTTCTGTAATTGCAGCTTTTAACTTACAACGATTCTTTCAATAATATTTAACCTTATGTGTTAAAAACAATTACCGGGCACGATGCCATTTGGAGAATGCTTTCCACACGCGGCCCGAGATACAGTCGGTTTGATCCCGGTCGAACATTTGTACCTACAACAATAAGGTCAATAGCATTTGATGAGGCCAAATCGGTAATCACTCCCTCAACAGAATCTCCCTTCCGGACCAACGCTTCCGTTTTCACTTCAAAAGCTTCTCCAAGCCTTTTGAGCTCATTTACAGCTTCGTTTGCAAATTGCTGTCTGGATTTAATGTAGGCCTGTTTCGATTTCTGAACAGGTGTTAACTCATTTGTTATCACGTTAAGAGCTACCACCTCTTTACTTCGATCCGATTTAGCAATGAAGAATGCGAGTTCAGCTGCATTTTTAGACTCCGTACTGCCATTGGTTGGAACCAGAATTCTTTCAGGTTCCCAGCCTTTTGAGATCGCTCCGGCCTGCACAATAAGTGTAGGGCAGGGAGCAAAACGTGTAATGAAATCCACTATTGGGCTAAAGAGATGAGAGTGATCTTCCGACCGCTCTGTAGCACCAAGCACAACCAAATCGTAATCTTTTTTAGCTTCATCGATGATCGCATCACCGGGTTTATCGCTCGACACCACCTTCTTCATCACTTCATCGAGGTTGAAATATTCGGCCAATTCATCGAGGTACTCTTCACACTGAGCTCTATCCTTCCCTCTCGATACAGTAAGCAGAGTGAGGGAAATTTTCGTATCCTGACCAATTAACTCAAGAATCTGAGCTTCGGTAGATTGAATATTCTTCTCTCTTACATCACTTGTCTTGCGCGTTCGAACAGGCAGTAATACTCGGTGGATATCGGCCACGAGGCTTTCCGCTTCAAGCTCTTCTTTTTTAAGCCGTTCTTCTTCTTCCTTGCCTATTTCCACTTTACTGAGTACCCACTTGAGAGCTGAAGGTGCCATGAGAGACGTGGCCATCGCCATCACTACAATGATGGAGAACATATCCTGCGAAAGGATTCCAAGCCGAAGACCGATGGTAGCAATAATGATCTCCATGGCTCCACGGGCGTTAAGTCCGGCCCCGAAACTGAGGGATGTCCAGTGATCTTTTTTCCCGATGAAGCGGGCTCCTGTATAGGTTCCCGCCACCTTTCCGAGTGTTGCTATTGCAATTACAATCAGGGTGATTACGATCAGTGTCGGATCAAAAAGATTGATAATATTCACCTTCAAACCGGCTACGGCAAAGAATATAGGTGCAAAAATTCCAAGTGCAAGACTTTCCAGTTTATTAATTACATCTTCGGGCAGACGAGGCATCATGCCAAAAATAATACCCATCACAAATGCACCTAAAATAGCTTCCAGGTTTAAAAGCTGTGTGATGGCACCCCAGAAAAATGCAAGAATAATCACTAAAGAGAGGATTCTGTCTGTACTGACCACTTCATCCTGAACATAGATAAGCAGTTTACGCACCATCCAGCGTCCAATCGTAAAACTCAATATCAAAAATGCTAAAACGCTTCCCACAGTGGTCAGAACCGTACCTGTTGTTACCGCATCACCGGCAGCAATCCCCGCTACAATGGAGAGCAGAATCCATCCAATTGTATCATCACTCATACCGGCAGCCAGTATGGTCTGACCAATATCACGGCGCATCAGGTTCATATCCATCAGCACTTTGGCAATAACCGGTATTGCCGAAATGGCCATGGCCGTTGCAACAAAGAGGGAGAATACAAGGCGCTCATCCGAATCGGCCAATAAAAAATCTGGGAGATGTTGCCCCAGAAAGAATCCTGTGATAAATGTTATAGATATTCCGCCAAAAGATACACTAATAGCTGTTTTAGCATGTCGCTTAATCAGTTGAATATCGGTTTCAAGACCCGTTATCAGAAGCAGAAACATGGCACCCAAGAGCGAGATAACTTCAAGCAGATAACCGCTCACTTCAGTCTGGGGCACAATAAGTTCACCAAATGCAGGGAAAAAACCGGCCAACAAGGACGGCCCCAAAATGATACCGGCTAGAATTTCACCGATAACGGAGGGTTGACCGAGTCTCGTTGCCACTTCGCCAAAAGCCCGGGCAGCCAGAAGCAGTAAACCAACCTGAAAGACAAGTAGAAAAATATCATGATGTGGCGCTGCAGAAAATACGTCCATAGAATAAACCGGTTCCGGTTAATAGTTTATTAGCCTGACGGCAAAAATAGTTATTGTTTAGTTTAAACTAAAAATTTTCAGATTTCCATTGGTCTCTTTAATGAACGCGGTATTTCTGAATCTGTCCTTCAACCACATTCAGTATGCATTCTACTTTCACTTAAAATACACAGAGGTTACTATAAGCAAATATTACTTCACATCAGTTTCCAAAATTGCCTGATAAATTCCGGGAATATTTTCAGCATCTCTCACAGCTTTCAAATTTTTACCCGGTTTAATCAATTTTGCCACCTTATTAACTCCTTCAAGATGTTGGTCTACGCTGTAAGATTTTGGGCTCAATAAAATCAATATCACATAAGCGGTATGAGCGGCCTGCTTTAAATTCATTCCTTCTCTGCTTACTCCGATAAAAAGCAGCTGACTCTCCACTTTTGAAGTATGGGCTTCGTACAAAAGCACGCCCGGCATTACCTCCGGTGTATAGTCAGCCGAATTCTTCAACAACCGTTTTGAGATTCGGTTTAAGTCGATGCCGTCAAATGCAGGGTCCTTGTGAATAATATCCTCCAGCAGTTCTTCTGTAGGCTTTTCTTTAAGATCCATTTTAATTCTCTTCTGCTGAACCAGCTGAAGATCTTTATTATCAGATTTATCTGATAAGGAGGAAGTTTGCACCTGTTCCGGATAGACCGTTATAAAACTTAGTCCGGGATAACGCTGTGCAATCACACGCGGCAACCGGTCCAGTCCGGGCCTCCACGATACCGAACCGTCTCTAGCACTGAGCAGAACAAACAGATCTTCTTCATCCTTGAAACCATCGTACCATTCGGGCAGATCTCCCCACTTCTGAAGGATTTCGAAGGTCACTTCAGGTTCGGGTTTAATATCCAGAACTCTCGGTTTCACAAACTCCTGACGAGCCTTTGTGGTTACAACAACAAGCTCATCCCCAATCTGGTCGGCCATCAACTTTAAAGATCTGACAGCTTCCCTAAACCCGGATTCAAATTCAGCAAATGGCGGAATGGCTACTACAATCCGCTTAGAGGAGTTGATTGGTTTTTCAATTTTGCTCACCATAAGCATAGTCTGAACATCATCAAGAAGCTGATCCAGAATACTTCCAAATATCTTCTGTTTCGCCGAAATCTGGCCGTTCCAGCCAATGATGATATTGGAAATTCTCATTTCGCTGACCGCCCGGGTGATCCCCTTGGCAATATTCAGATCTACCCTCGTTACCGGATTAACCGGCACATCTGCTGCTGCTGCGTGGATCACGGCATGACTCAGCATTTTCTCTCCCCTGGCAACCTGCGCTTCGGCGTCTCTTCCATCCCGTGCAACAGTCAGCGGATAGATCGGCTGATCCAGTTTCTGATCCCGAACCATAAATGCAATATCCATGAGCGCATCAGACGTTTCGGGGTTGGCAAGCGGAACAAGAATTCTTTGAGGCGCCTCTGATGATTTGTATGGTTTTTGATCCTCTTGTATAGCAACGGCACGCCCATACTTTTCAACCAGCCAGGGACCAATCAGGCAGGTAATTAAAATCATAATAACAACTGCATTTACAGCCGTGGAGTTGAAAAATCCCAGGTCATACCCAATAAGCGTAACGGCAAGTGTTGCGGCCGACTGAGGCGTAGTCAACCCATAGATAACAAAACCCTCCTCTTTTGTAAAATTGAAGAGTTTAGTTATTCCCAACGAGGCTATTCCTTTACCGGCAAAAACCAGCAGACTGAAAACAATCGCCTTTACCCAAACGTCCAGACTTCCAAGAACCGATACATCAACCAGCATCCCCACGCTGATCAGAAAGAATGGGATAAAGAGTGCATTTCCTACAAACTGTACACGGCTCATGAGAGTACCGGTTGCCGGGACCAGTCGATTCAAAAGGAGTCCCGCCATAAATGCACCGATAATCGGGGCCAGGCCTGCAAGCTCAGCAAAGAAAGCCGTTGTAAAGAGAATGGCTACAAGAAAGATGTAGTCTGTATTGTCCCTCGACTTCACGTTTCGGAAAAACCAACGACCCAGTCTGGGGAGCAACAGTACGGAAACGGCTACAAAAGCGATCACAGATGCGGCAAACCCGGTCCAGTAACCGGGACCGCTGTTATCACCTACCGTTCCGGCTACCACGGCCAGTACGCCAAGAGAGAGAGTGTCGGTTACCAGCGTCCCGCCCATCGACATGGTCACACCCATATTTTTTGTGATTCCCAGTCGTTCGGCAATCGGATAGGCTAAAAGTGTATGAGAGCCTACAATCGATCCCAGCAGCAGTGAGGTAGCCACTGAATAGTCGAGCAGATAAACTCCTGCAGCCAGTGCCGCCAATTGCGGCAACAGAAAGGAGGCCAAACCAAATCCGATACTTTTATTCCTTAGCTTTTCAAACTGGATCAAATCGAGGGAAAGCCCGGCCATAAACATCAAATAGAGCAGGCCAACCGTGCCGAGCAGCTCGATGGTAAAATCCCGCTCAAGCAGGCCAAGCAATCCCGGCCCCACAATGGTTCCTGCCAGAATGAGCCCTACAATGGCCGGTAGCTTCAGTTTTTTTGAAGCGATAGGTGCCAATAGAATAATCAGCATCACCAGTGCAAATATGATCACCGGATCTTCAAATGGCAGCGGGTATGAAAAAATTTCTTCCATTAAAAACAGTCATTTATAATCTCAATTTAGATGGAGCAGAATACCGCTTTGATATGAAAAAAACATTAAAACGATTGTCAAAACTTTGAAACCGCATTTGTTTGTAGCTTCTATTTTGTTATTCTCTGCTCGTTTTGTTAGGTCTAAGTTCTATTTTAAACTGTAAATATGAACTTTCTGATCGGTCATAGAGTGAGTATTTAGAGAACATGTTTTTGCCAAACTTAGATTTAAAACTTTTTCCCGGTCAACTCGTATTGGAAGTCCACACCGTTTTTAAGTAATCAACAGAAATGAAATCTACCATTATGAAACGCATACTACTCGGATTCATCATTGCCATATCGTTTACAACCGTAACCGTTACGGCTCAGGAGATATCCCCTGATCACATCAAACAGGTTATTCAAAAAAGTGACGTGGAGTTTGATGTCTATTTTCTGGCATCCGATGAATTTCTTGGCCGCAATACCGGAACTCAGGAACTGAAGATTGCATCCCGGTACATCGCCACACGTTTTCAACAGTATGGAATGCAGCAAGCTCCCGGGCTGGATGGGTATTACCAGAATGTACCTTTTCGTATGAACCGTGCACCGGAATCCGTTCAGATTTCGGGCGGGGATTCTCTATTTACAATGGGACAGCATCTACTTTCCGCCGGTTCTTTCCGGGGAGATATAGAAGCGTCTACGTTAGTGATGGAATACGCTTCAGAGGAAGAGATTGCAGAGCATGATATCAGCGGGAAGATTGTAGTGGCAAAAGCCGGCCTGCCTGGAATGGACAGTCCACAGCAACTCTTTCAAATTTCTTCCCAAAAACGTGCTCAAATTGCTGAAGCCGGTGGCGCAGGTTTAATTGAACGATACGAAAATCCTCAACTCCCCTGGCAGGTTTTAACGGGATACCTGACACGAGATCAGCTTTCGCTCGATACTGAAGATGCTTCCGAAGAACCTGAAAATCAGATCCCTCACATCTGGATCCACACACAGCCGGAAGGAATGAACGCATTTCTGGACGAGCAGAACGGCGAAACGGTTTCTCTCTCTGTTGAAGGAGCTGAACCGGAACCTTTTTACAGCCGAAATGTGGTCGGGATTATTGAAGGGAGCGACCCGGAGCTGAAGGATGAATACATCCTGCTCTCGGCCCACTACGATCACACCGGCACAACCGGAGATCCTTCACAGGAAGACTACATCAACAATGGAGCGAGGGATAACGCAGTGGGTACAGCCGGAATTCTGGCTGCGGCCAAATATCTATCCGAAAATCCACCGAAGCGATCTGTGATTGTCGCCGCCTGGACTGCGGAAGAGAAGGGATTGCTGGGAAGCGGTTATTACGCAGAGAATCCGCCGATATCGCTCAATCAAACCGTATACAACCTTAATATTGACGGAGCCGGCTATAACGACACGACAAAAGTAACGGTAATTGGCCTTGGGCGGACCGAAGCGGATGATGACCTGAAAGCATCCGCCGAAGCGTTTGGTCTGGAGGCGATCCCCGACCCGGTACCGGAGCAGAACCTGTTTAACCGGTCGGATAATGTTCACTTTGCACGGGCCGGAATTCCATCCCCGACCTACAGCATGGGACTGACCGCTTTTGATGATGAGATCAATCAGTATTACCACCGCCCGACGGACGAACCGGACACCATCGACTATGATTATGTAACCGCCTACATTCGTTCTTTTGTGATGGCGGCTTCTCTGGTTGGAAATTCAGACAAAGCCCCGTTCTGGCTTGCCGGTGATGAGTATGAACAGGCGGGTATAGAGCTGTATAATTATGAGGTTGAAAATTACTGAGTTCCGGCATAATTAAATGTCTTCCTGAACATTAAACGTCATCCTGAACGGAGTGAAGGATCTCTAGTACCCAGTCGCTCCAATCCTCAAAGATTCTTCGCAAGGCTCAGAATGACCCAACTGTCATCCTGAACGGAGTGAAGGATCTCTAGTATCCGGCTGCACCACTCCTGACAGATTCTTCGCAAGGCTCAGAATGACCCAATCCGTCATCCTGAGTGAAACGAAGGATCTCCAGTACTCAGTCACACTAATCCTAACAGATTCTTCGCAGGGCTCAGAATGACCCAACTTGTCTTACTGAAAACTGATTGTAGTTTTTCGTATCATAAGCGCTCTTTATAATCCAACTCAGATTGATGTTCGACGCTCAAACCATAAAATCATTCAAATCGCAAAAAACTCCATTCTACTACTACGACCTGGGACTGCTTCGCCGCACCCTGGATGAGATCAAGAACCACGGTCTATCGAAAGGGTATCACGTGCATTTTGCGATCAAGGCCAACTTCAACCTGCCGATTCTTGAGGAGGTTCGAAAAGCGGGACTGGGTATCGATTGTGTGAGTGGAAATGAGATCAAGCGAGCCGTTGAAGCCGGATTTACCGGAGATCAGCTTGCTTTTGCGGGTGTGGGAAAAACAGACGAAGAGATTCAGGTTGGCCTCGATCACGACATCTTCTCCTTTAACTGCGAGTCACTTCAGGAACTGGAAATTTTGAACGGTCTGGCCCAAAAGAGCGGAAAAACGGCAAATGTATCGATTCGGCTAAACCCCAACGTGGAGGCTAAAACCCACAGGTATATCACCACCGGGCTGAACGAAAACAAGTTTGGGATTACCGCCGATAGACTACCGAAACTGTTTGATATGCTGCCCGGCCTGAAAAATATCAGCCTGACCGGGATCCACTTTCACATTGGGTCCCAGATCACCGACCTTCAGCCGTTCACAGATCTGTGCAACCGGGTAAATGAGATGCAGGATCTGTTTGAAGAGAACGGGGTCCGGCTCGACCATATTAACGTGGGCGGCGGATATGGAATTGATTACGAGAAGGTTGATGAAAACCCCATCCCCGATTTTAAATCCTTTTTTGAGGTATTTGACCGAAATCTAGAACTGCGTGAAGGACAGCAGGTTCACTTTGAGCTGGGTCGAAGTATTGTGGGACAATGCGGGAGCCTGATCTCGAAAGTCCTCTACATTAAGGAGGGAGCTACCACTAATTTTGCAGTGGTTGATGCCGGCATGACCGAACTGATCCGTCCCGCCCTCTACCAGGCCAATCACCGGGTGGACGTACTCACCTCAGACAAACCGCATAAGACATACGATGTAGTCGGCCCCATCTGTGAAACATCCGACACTTTTCAAAAAGGTATTCAGCTGCCTGAAATTGAGCGGGGCGACCTCGTTGCCATCCGAAGCGCCGGAGCCTACGGCGAAGTGATGAGTAGCGCGTATAATCTGAGAGATCGCGTTAAGGCGGTTTACTCGAAGTAGATTTTAGGCCGGGGTTTGGGGAGTTGAATCTCATTGATTGTTAAGACTGATAAACCTTGAACTCCTAACAGAAAACCTGTCGCTTTTCCACTGTTATCAGACATTGGCCAAATAGTTTATGTCGTATAAACTCCTAAATAACAGTCGCTAATTGCAACTAACAGTAAAATCAGATATTCTGCGACAGGCAGGAGGGTTTAAGTTCTGTCGTATAATTATATGTTATGGTGCTCACTTTAAATTTCCCCTTTTTAAGACCAATATCTGTTGATTATCGTTAAACAGAAAAATTAATTACATTTCAAATATGAAGTCGTTAACGATAAACATACCGAACACAGCAGATGTTGATGACAAAGAGGCAAGAATGTCATTGGCTTCTAAATTGTATGAAAGGGGGAAGCTCACTCTGGGACAAGCGGCTGAACTGGCCGGCTATTCAAAGGAAACTTTCATGGAGCTGCTTGCTGAGTACAATGTGGCTCTGATCAACTATCCTGCCGACGAACTTGACGAAGATATAAAAAATGCCCAACGTCATAGTATCTGACACAAGCTGCTTAATTCTATTCTACAAAATCGGAGAGCTTGATCTTCTCAAAAAGCTTTTCGGCAAGTTACATGTCACAAATATCGTTTTAAAAGAGTTCAATCAACCGGTTCCGGATTGGATTGAAGTTGTAGATCTGAAAACTGATGTGCATAAAGGGTTATCCGGCTACCTGGACGCGGGTGAAGCAACAAGTATTGCATTAGCCTCTGAATATGAAGATTCACTTTTAATCATCGATGAAATCAAGGGGAGAAAAGCAGCGAAAGAAATGGGTATCCCGGTAACCGGATCTCTTGGTGTGTTAATTACAGCAAAAAACAAGGGTCATTTGAAAGCTGTTAAACCGGTCATTGCTAAAATCCAGAAAACGAACTTTCGGATTTCGAAAGAGTTGATTGAACGGGTGCTTGAAAAGGCAAAGGAGTCCTGAAAGGGGCTGTTCGCAGCCATAACCAGCGTTTCACCCGGATTTTGCCGCTAATAGTTGGTTATGAAAATTTTCAGAGTTGCGGTATATCTTGCTTTTTATCACTTTAATAGCTGTCAATGGCAAAACCGGTTAAACACCAAACCGTTA